>NZ_BAAAKJ010000396.1:0-13557 GCF_039527695.1 Kitasatospora putterlickiae | reverse complement strand
GCCCCCGCCGCAGCCGAGGCGGCGGAGCAGGCCCGGCGGGAGGCCTGCACCGACCCCGAGCGCCGCTTCGACTTCCCCGACCTCCTCGACGACCTCGACCCCACCTTCGGCCCCGGCTGGGAACTCGGCTCCTGGCTCACCCCCGACGCCCGGGGCGTCCTCCAGCTGCGCCTCGACAGCACACCGATCGGCTGGACCGCGCCCCTGCCCGACGGGCCGTGGGGACAGGCCGGCTGGATCGCCTGCCTCTACCAACAAGGCGGCCGGCTCCTCATCGACACCTCATCCCAGCCCAGGACCCTCCCCACCGCGGACCTGGCGCTCGACGCCATCCTGCTCGCCCACCAAACCGGGGCGGCCTCCGCCCGCTGACCCGGCCTCACCAAGGCGCGGGGCCACCGTGGTGGTGCCGGGCAACAGCCTCCAGCAGGGCCTGCCGCGCGCCCCACAGCCGGCCCTGCTCGGCGGCCAGGGCGTCGGCCGCCCACACCGGCAACGCCCGCCCGAGTAGTGTCGTCGTGTTCTCGCAGCTCAGAGCATGGTGGTGCGTTAATCGTCCAGGTACTGGTTCTTCCAGGTAACGCAGGTGGGGCGTTGTCCTCCTGACGACAGGAACTCCTTCACGGCCTCCCGGACGAGGCCGAGGGGGATCTCCACCTGGTCCCGGAACTGGGTCCAGTGTCCGGCGAGGTAGTACTCGGGGGCGTTCCTCGAATCTGCGGGGCCCGCTGTCACGACGTTCCCGCTGCGGTCGATGAAGAGAAGAACCCCCACCTGGAGTTCCTTGTCCACTCCGACCTGGAGCTGGTGATCCGGAATCTCCGTCCCAGGACGGCCGGGGTCCCCGAGGACGATCACTTCCCGGTCCAGATGGATGATCTGGGCCAGGTTCTCGTTCACCGGGCCCGCGAGGAGCTCGTCGATCAGGACGTCGACGTCCTCGAGGGAGTCGAGATGGTCGGGTATCTCGATCCGGTCCCGCCTGTATCGGACTTCAGCACGTAGCGACATTCCGTCACCCTAGGGCCGACCATCAAGGTGCGGGGCCGCCGCCGGGTCACCAGGGCGCGGGGCCGCCGTGGTGGTGACGGGCAACAGCCTCCAGCAGCGCCTGCCGCGCGCCCCACAGCCGGCCCTGCTCGGCGGCCAGGGCGTCGGCCGCCCACACCGGCAACGCCCGCCCGAGCGCCGCCTCGTCCAGCGCCTTCGCCAGCACGGCGTCGGCCCGCTTCCAGTCCTCCAGCTGCCGCACCAGACTCCGCACGAAGACGTCGACGGCCCTGGCCGGGTCCTGCCCGTCCTGGCGGGCCTCCTGGGCGACCTCGCCGAGGACGTCTTCGTCCAGGTCCTCGAACGCCTCCGCCCACTGGCCGGCCACCAACTGCTGATGGTCGGCCAGCGCGCTCTGCAGTCCATCGTCGACCGATTCCTGCGACCAGGGAAGCGGGGACCGCGGCGCCCGGCCGACGACGGTGAAGGCCCGGCCGGCGACGCCGGGCCCCAACCCGGCGCCACCGCGTCGAGGGCGGGGAGTGGAAGTGCTGCTCACCCCCGCTCCAACGCCGCCGGGCCCACGTTCGTCACCGCGCGCCGCCGACCGGGCCGCGTGCGGCCGGCCGATCCGGCGTGCCGAAGGCCGGCCTGGGGTAGGGTCCGATCAGAGCCTCAGCCGCCGTCACGGCGCGCGTCTACGGGCCCGGCGAGGCGAAAGAGCCCGCTGGAGTTCCCCGGGTGTCTCCCCGGGGCCGTCCCCGGGTGATGCCCCGGGGGGAAGCGTTCGCCGACCTTTCGACATTTCCACAGCTCAGCCCCAGGATTCGGGCCGACCAGGGTTGCCGACAACCCTCTCCCTTCCCTTCTTTGAGCTGTTGGTGGTTGGTGGTGCAGTTGGGTAGGTCGGGTTCGGGTTCACCGCCGGGTCCAGTGCTGCCCCCCGCTCCATTGCCGCTGGGGCCTCCCCCTTTCCCCGGCCGGGTGGCCGGGCGCCTCCCGGTGGTCGGCGCGCGGTGGGGCGGGCGCCCGGGCGGCAGGCGAGCCAGGCGGGCGGGTCGGCCCCGGTGTCGGTGGTGTGCGGTACAGCAGAGAAGATCACCACCACGAACGACCGACAGCGCGGGGGCAGGGCATGGACCATGACCAGGACGACGGCCAGGGCGAGCGGCACGAGGGCGAACAGCCGGCCCGGCCCGGCCGGGTGCACTTCCGCCGCTCCGCCCGCAACCCCAACGGCAGCACCGCCCCGCTGCGCGCCGACGTCCTCGCCGCGCTGGGCGTGCTGAAGGTCGCCACCTACAAGCAGTTGCACGCCCTGATCGCCGCCGACGAGTACCGCGCCCACCACCGCGTGGAGCACGTGGCCGAAGCTGTCCGGGACCTGGAGAAGCACAAGCTGGTCGACGTCCGCGGCACCACCTCGCCGCCGGGCCGCCGCCCCGCTCCCAAGACGGCGCCCACGGCCGCCCCGGCCGCCGGAGGAGCCGGAGGAACCAGGGGAGGCGAGGGGGCCGCGAAGCCGAAGCCGGGCGGGCCCGGCGCGGAGAAGATCGTCGGCCTCACCCCGCTCGGCCTGGCCGCCGCCGAAGCCCTCGGCGACGACCGCGACATGGGCGGCCACGCCCGCGGAGCCGGCCTCACCGGCGCCCCGCACGCCATGCTCGTCAACGAGCTCATCATCACCGCCGTCACCGGCACCACCACCCACGGCGCCCCGCCCCGCACCGACAAGCGCCAGGCGCCCCCGCGCCGTGCCCTGCCCTCCGGCCCGCTGCCCGGCGGCATCGAGGCCTGGGCCACCGAGACGCCTCACACCATCACCGGCAAGTTCAACGTCATCCCCGACGCCGTCGTCCGCCTGCCCGAGCTCGGCATCCCGGTGGCCTTCCTGGAGCTGGACCGGGGCACCATGACCGACATCCGCAAGGTCGCGGGCAAGCTCGACAACTACAAGCGGTACTTCGACCGCACCGTCCACGACGGCGGCCAGGAGCGCCTGGAGGTCGAGGTCCGCTACAACGTCCCCGAACCCGCCTACGGCTACCGGCACCGCCGCGCCGTCCGCCCGCCGGTCCTGTTCGTCCTGGACCAGGGCACCCGGTGTGAAGGTGGGCTTATTTGTCGTCAGATGTGGTGGTCTTCTGTCGCGGGGTGCGGAGGTGTTTCTACTGCTCAGTGGCGGTGGCGGCTGGTCGTGCGTCAGTTTTGTGCAGCTTTCGGCGTCATCGGGATGACGTTCTTCCTGGTCAGGTTGGTGCGGCTTCCTTTGCGCCGATGGCATGTCCGGCTTGTACCAGATAGTCCTGCCGGGTGTCATCGGTATGCGGTTTCGGGCGTCATCGCGGTGCGTTCGCTGTCTTCATGGACGGACGAGGCGCGGGTCCGGTGGTTGCCGGGTCTGCCGGACGGGCGGGAGGGCATGGATGGCGGCCGGCGGTGGCGGGAGCAACGCGGCACGGTCCGGCGATCCGGCGCCGGTGGTGCGTGAGCAGGTGGTGTTCCGGCTCCTGGCCCTGGAGGAGCGCGGTGTTCTGACGCCCGGGCATGTGCGCCTTGCGGCTTCCTCGGCAGGCCGGTCGGTGCGGACGGTGCAGCGGTGGCTGCAGACGGCACGCGAGGAGGGCCGGACGGCGCGCAGGTCGCGCCCGCGGTTCACGGTCACGGACGAGGTCCATGCGCGGTTGGCGTTGTGGTGCGGGAACGCGGCGGCGGTCCACCGGGAGCTTCTCGCGCAGGCCCGTGCGTCGGCGGACGACTCCGTGGACGGGGGAGCCGGCGGGGAGCCGGCCGCAGGCACCGGGAGCGGTGGGGGAGTGGCTGTTCCGTCGCTGGCGACGTTCCAGCGCGCGGTGCGCCGGGATCTGAACGCAGGCCAACGCGCCGCGCTCAAGGGCGGCGAGAGGGCCAGGCGCGCGCACGATGTGCATCTGGCCCGTCCGGTGAAGTGGCGCAACGCGTGCTGGGAGGGTGATCACAAGCATCTGCCCGTCGAGGTCGAGTTGGACGGGCGGGCGGTGCGCCCGTGGGTGACGTGGTTCATCGACTGCGCGAGGAACGCGATCACGGGTGCGGCCGTCACCCCGCACCAGCCCTCCCGGGACGCGGTGCTGGCGGCGTTGCGGATCGCCTTGTCGCGGGACGAGCCGGGTGGCCCGTACGGGCTGATCGGAGGGCTGCCGGAACTGGTGCGGGTCGACCGCGGCAAGGAGTTCCTGTGCGTCACGGTGACCCGGGCGCTGGGTGCGCTCGCGGTCCCGGTACAGGACCTGCCCGCGCGCAGGCCGGAGCTGAAGGGCACGGTGGAGAACCTCAACCACTGCGTCGTCGACATGTTCCTGGTCGCCCAGCCCGGATACCTCCACGCGCCCGCCGCCACGACCGGGCCGCGCCCGCGGCGCGGCGACCTGGACGGCCTGCTGTCGTTCGCGGAGTTCACCGCGCGGCTCCTGGACTGGGTGCGGTGGTGGAACACCGAGCACCGCCCCAAGCCGCTCGGAGGCCGCACACCGCTCCAGGCGTGGCAGGACGACCCCACTCCGATCGAGGACGTCCCGCCCGCCCTGCTGCGCTCCTTCACCCTCGAGGACGCGGGAGGCGACAAGGTCCTGTCCACGAAGGGCGTGTACTGGCGCGGGCGCTACTACGTCGGCCCGTGGATGCACGGCATGGACGGCACCCGGGTACGGGTGCGGTTCGTCCCGCACCACGACCACGAGATCGAGGTGTTCGACGCCACCACCGGCGCCCACCTCGGACCGGCCCACCTCGCGAACGCCGCCACCGCGGCCCAGCGGGCCGCGCTGCGCCGGGCCAAGGACGCCCAGCGGCGCACGATGGTGCGGGCGCTGGCCTCCGCGGACCGCCAGCGCCGCTACGGCGCGGTCACCGGGCCGGGCCGGCCCGAGCCGCTGGCGGCGCTGACCGCAACCGAGGCCGAGGAACAACTCGCCGCGGCCGCCGGGCCCGGGAGCGCTCTGGCGAAGCGGGCTCTGCCGGACCTGATCCCACCGCGCGAGGCACCCGCCTCGTGGGCCCGCCCGATCCGCCGCTCCCGCCCGGTAGCACCCGGCGCCAGTACGGATGCCGGGCCGTCGGCGCCCGGGGCGGCAGACGCCCCGGACGGCGGGGGTGCCCTGGACGGGGCCGACGAAGAAGAAGCAGAAGAAGAGGGAGGACGCGTGTGACGACCGCGGACCGACTGGGCCGGCTGCCGGCCGAACGAGAGGACCACTACATGCGCCTGCGCGGCGCCCAGGTGGTCGGCACCCGGGCCCTGTTGGCGGTGCGGGAGAACATCCGCGCCGCGATCGAGGCCAGGGCGATGATCTGCATCTACGGCAGGGCCGGGCACGGGAAGTCGTTCGCGGTGAACGCCTCGCTGCGCGACCTCGCCCCGCAGATCACCCACCGCATCCAGTTCCGGGCCCGCCCCTCGACCCGGGACCTGCGCCACGAACTGTTCTACGCCCTGGGGCTCCCGGGCCGCCCGCCGTCCCATGCGATCGAGTTCGACCGCATGCTGCGCGGGGCGCTCGAGGAGACCAGGGTGCTGGTGTGCGACGAGGCCCAGTGGCTGTCGAAGCTGTGCTTCGAGTACCTGCGCTACCTGTGGGACGACATCGGCACCGACCTGACGATCGTCTTCACCGGCGGCAACGGCTGCTTCGAGATGCTGCAGAGCGAGCCGATGCTCGAGTCGAGGGTCTACTGCTGGCAGGAGATCGACCCCCTGACGCTGGAGGAGGTCCTGGCGACCATCCCGGCCTTCCACCCGATCTGGGCCGACGCCGACCCGGAGCTGATCGCCCTGTGCGACCGCGAGGCAGCCCACGGCAACTTCCGGGCCTGGGCGAAGATCACCCACCACCTGGCCGCCGGCATGAAGGAGTCCGGGCGCGCCGAGGTGGACGAGGACCTGGTGCGCTGGGCCTACAGCAAACTCGGCCGACGACAGGCAGGCGCACCGTGCTGACCTGCCCCGACCCGCCGCCCATCACCGTCGTCCTCGACCCCCACGACGACCTGCCCCACACCCGCGCCGCCCAGGCATCCCACAACCCCACCACAGGCCGGGCCACCGTCCACCCCACCATCGGCACCGACTCCACGATCTGCCTCGCCTACGACATCCTCGCCGCCCTCGGCAAACCCGTCCCCGTCACCGGCTACCCCAGACTCGACCCCGAGCCGCCCTGGGCGATGGCCGCCGCCTGGACCCTCGCCACCCCCATCACCCACCTCACCGTGCTGCGCGCCCATCTGCTCGGCCGCCGTCGCATCCACGACCTGATCACCCTGCGCGAGCGCACCGGCGTCCACCTGGTCCTGGTCTGCCACCGCCGACGCCCCACCCCCGCCCTCGAACAGGCCCTGCGCCACGTGGAGCACCGCCTCGCCGACGCGGCCGCCCGCCTCCCCGGCACCCACGACACCGATCTCCCGCGCAGCCGCCCGCCCCGCCCTACCCCGATGCACGACCGCTGGCTCAACCTGCCCGCCCTGACCACCTACTCCTCCGGCGACGGCATCCAGCGCCGCTGCTGCTGCACCCCGCCGCTCGCCCACGACCGCGGCTTCCACCCGCCCCAGATGCCCCCCGCCACCGCCACCGAAGTCGCCCGCCGCCTCCACACCGCGACCGCCCACCCCCATCTCGCGGCCCAACTCGCCACCGCGGTCTTCACCGCCGCGTCCGACGCCCAGCTCCACACCGCCCGCCCAAGCGACCTCTCCGACGGCGCGGCCACCATCGCCCTCCACGACACGGACGGCCTGCGCTTCGGCTGCCTCACCCACCCCGTACCGCCCTGGGCACGCCCCCTGCTCCTCGCCGCTGCCTACCAGCACGCCATCGCCGAAGCCGGCGACACCCCCTGTTCGACGCCCCCTTCACCGGCAACTCCCTGCCCCACCTGTTCGACCTCGCCGACACCTGCAAACTGCGCCCACCCCAGCCACCCAAGCCCCGTCCCCGTTCGGGCCGCCCCGCCCCCAAACCGCAGGACCAGCGCACGATCTGGCCCTTCAGCAACGCCCACTACCGCTACCCCTGGGCTGCGGGCCCTGAGATCATGCAAGGCTGCCCGCCCCCACCCACCCGACGCAGATAGCCGTTTCCGGACCCCCATGGAGGGCGAGCCCCATTCGGTCAGTGCCCGCCTCGGGAGCAGGTGCTCGTCACCATTGCGGGTGCTTTGCCCGCCAGTTCGTGAGGGCGGTGAATGCGGCGTTGGCCCGCTCGACGTCGCCGGCGAAGGCCCCGGCGCGCAGTAGAGGCCAGTCGGTGGTGATCTCCTGCTGGATCTCGGCGGCGAGCCCGGTGCCGTCGTCGTAGCCCCACCAGTGGTCGAGGAGGAACTCGCCGGGCCAGGGGTTGCGGTGCCAGTCGTGGCTGGCGTCCATGCCGATGAGCGAGGCGAGGAACTGGAAGCGGGCGCTCGCGGCCTCGAACGTGCGGTTGTCGGGTTCGACCGCGCGCAGCGGCTCGCGGGCGGCCGCGTTGAGCAGCCGGCTGTAGGGGTACCTGAACCTTCCGCCGTCCTCAAGGTGGCTGACGAAGTGGATGCTGTCGCCGTACAACACGTTCCACGGGTTGAGGTACCAGCTCGGCTCCTCACGCCGGCGGCTGTCGGTCGGCGATGTCCAGACGGGCTTGGTCAGCAGGTCGGTGATGAACTCCTCGCGGTGGGCGAGGACGGCTGCGATGCCCATGGTCCAGGTGGCGAGCAGGGCGGGGTAGTGACGCAGCTTCTCGAAGTGGTCCTGGTAGCTCCCGGGGGAGGTGCTGCGCGTCGTGGCGAGCCTGCCGGCGGTACGCAGCCAGAGGGCGTCGTGCGTACCGTCGTCGTGGAAGACGCCGGCGGCCAGGAGGTGTAGCAGGGTGTCCGTGTCGGCCCGGTAGCCTTCGACGGCCCGCGCGAACGCGTCGTTGTCGCCGAGCACCGGCTGGTCGGCCGTCGCATCGACGACCTGCAGGGTGTGCTGCTGCACGAGATCGAACAGGTCGATCCGCCGCAGCGGGTCGGGCAGAGCCTTCTTCAGCTGCGCGACGGCCATGTCCCGGCTGATGGGCGGTGCGGACATGCGGTCCAGCGCCTCCAGGCGCTTCTCCAGATCGGTGAACAGCTCGTCCGCGTCGAGCCCGGAGATGACGCCAGCACCGTGCTGCACCGTGAGCCGCTGAGCGGCGGTGCCGAGGGCGCCGTAGGTCGACCAGAACATCGGGTACCGCCGGGACCGGGCACCCTCCACGGCACGCACCAGGGCCTTGTCCCAGTCCGCCGACCACCCGCACACGACCAGCCCGTACTCGTCCAGCACCCGCTCCAGCAGCTTCTGCTGCGCCTCGGGGTAGGTCTCCAGTTCGGTGGGGGTGTTGCGCTGGTCGAGGTCGGCGTAGTCGCCGTGGAGCTTGACGATGGTGACCTGGCTGTGGGCGAGGGGCTTGATGGCGTCGATCTGGTCGGGGCGGTTGACGACCTGGGGGAAGATGCCGACCTCGGCCAGAGCGCGTTCCATGAGGCGGTCGAAGTTGGTGGTCAGGATGACCCGGAAGCTGCCGCGCTTGACCATGCGGGCGATGGCCCGGTGGGCCGCGGTCGGGGCCTTGTCGGTGGCCTCCTCGCCGTCCTCGGGGACGAAGTAGCCGGCGAGCAGCGCCTGCCGGGCGGCGGGGGTGGGCGCGGCGTGTTCCAGCAGGGTCGAGTAGCCCAGCGGCTCCCCGAAGGTCTCCTCCCACCACGTCTCGGGCGCGGCGGCGGCCCGCACGCCGGCCTGCGGGTCGTCAGGTTCGTGGACCGCGGCGACCTTGGCGACCAGGTCCACGACGATGCCCCAGCCGGTCTTCACCCCGGATGCGATCGAGATGCCCGAGCCGAGCATCAGCGCGTACACCCCAGGGCAGTTGTGGACGTTCAGCGCCATCGCGAGCTTCGGGTCCATGGAGGGCCCGGGTGCCACGGTCAGCCCGGCCGCAGTGTGATCCGGTGAGGGGGCGGTTTCCATGGGGCTCCTCGCGGAAAGGTGGTGGCGTCATGCGTTGGCCGGTGTTCCGGTGTGGAGCATGAGCCTAGCGCATTATCGTCTTTATGACGATAACGTTTTTGTGGCACCGGTGGCCAGCCCACCGGCCAGGCCCGGCTCCATGCGCGAGGCCCTGCAACTGCCAGGCCCGCGCCGGGCTCACGAGCGCCCCGGGAGCGGCCGCAGACAGGACGCCCGCCCGAATACGCGGAAGGCCGCCACCCGGTGCGCGGGATGGCGGCCTTCCGCCCTGCTCAGAACCGGGAGTCCCGGGGGCCGTCCGGGGCGATGAAGCGGGCGCCGAGGTTGTCGTTCGGGTTGAGGTAGACCAGCGCGGTGAACCACGCCGCAGCCGCCTTCGGGTCGCGGTGGCGTAGCAGGTCGGCGTAGCAGTAGAGGATGCGGTGGGCGGGCCGGTTGTCGAGTTCGCTGTAGAGCAGGACGTCGGTGAACGGCCAGGGCAGGGACTGCTGGAGGACGCACACCCCGGCGCGGGCCCACTCCAGCGCGGCGTCCAGCTCGCTGGGCACCTCGTCGTCCTGGTCCTCGTCGTCGAAGCCGTCCTCGTCCTCGTCCTGGTGGAGGCCGGCGATCTCGTAGGCGATGGTGGCGTAGGCGTCCAGGTCTCGCGGGTGTAGCCGGCGGTCGCCGATCGTCACCGACGCCTTCTCGTACGCCGCCTCGTACGCCTCGCTGCTCTCCTCGTCCGGACTCCAGACCCCGGTGGGTTCGGACTGCCGGGCCGGACGGGTTGGCGGCCGGGTGCTGCGGTCGGGCCGGTCTGTCGGACCGTTGCGGCATCATGGGGGCAGACGTCCACAACGGCGACGGAATCAGGTGGGGCGAGGCGTGGCAGAGCAGGCGGTTCTGGGGCAGGTCTGGGAGCTCGGTACACGGATCGGCGATCCGAGCGGGTTCGGGAAGGTCTTCGAGGCCACCGGAGAGAACGGCCGCCAGGCCGTGGTGAAGCTGGTCCCCAAGGAACCCGGCCATGAGCGTGAGCTCGAATTCGTCAACACCGCCACCCGCAACGTTGTCCCGGTCCTCGACCACGGCGAGCACGACGGCCACTGGGCGATCGTCATGCCGCGGGCGGACAAGTCGCTGAGCCAGCACCTGGCCGAAGCCGGCGGGACACTGCCGCTCGACGAGGTCGTCCAGATCCTGCGCGACATCGCCGCAGCCCTGGCCGATCTGGACGGCGACATCGTGCACCGGGACCTCAAGCCCGCCAACATCTTGCTCCTCGACGGAGCGTGGTGCCTCGCCGACTTCGGTCTGGCCCGCTTCGCCGACGCCACGACCGCCGCCAACACCTGGAAGTTCGCCGGGACCGAGGGGTACATCCCCCCGGAGCGCTGGCGGCAGGAACGCGCCACCATCGCCTCCGACGTCTACTCCCTGGGCGTCATCGCCTACCAGCTGATCGCGGGCACCCTGCCGTTCACCGGCCCGGACTTCCGCAACCAGCACCTGCACGCCGACCCGCCCGCACTGGCCGGCGTCCCCGCCGCCATGGCGGCCCTGGTCGAGGAGTGCCTCAACAAGGCGCCGCAGGCGCGCCCCACCCCGGCCAACCTGGACGCCCGACTGAACCGGATTCAGCAGGCTCCGAGCACCGGTGGACTCGCCGCCCTGGCACAGGCCAACCGTGACGAGGCCGCTCGCCAGGCCGAGAGCGCCCGCCAGGAGTCGCAGCACCGGACTGAGACCGAACGACGCAAGGACCTGTTCCGAGCGGCCAAGAACGCGATGACCCGGATCGCCGAGATGGTCCTGGACACCGTCACGGACGCTGCGCCCTCGGCCAACGTCACGAGGGGACCTCAGGGAGGGTGGGCGGTGACCCTTAACCGAGGCCGGCTCAAGATGTCCGCCGTACACGACACCGATCCTGCGATGTGGCGGGGAGCGGCACCGCGGTTCGACGTCATCGCTTACGCCACGATCTCGCTGGAGTGCGACGCCAGCTACGGGGGCTACCAGGGCCGGACCCACTCCCTTTGGTACTGCGACGCCCAGACCGAGGGCGAGTACCACTGGTACGAGACGGCCTTCATGACGAGCCCGCTCTTGATCCGGGTGGCACCGGCGATTGAGCCGTTCTCTCTCCCGCCCGGTCCGGAAGCCGGGGCCGCACTGCGGCCCGGGATGGGCGTGCACCAGGTGGCATGGCCCTTCACCGAGGTGGGCATCAGCGACCTCGACGCCTTCATCGACAGGTGGACCGAGGGGCTGGCCAACGCAGCCGCTGGACAGCTGACGCACCCCAGCACCATGCCGGAGCGCCCCCCAGGAACCTGGCGATAACCAGGGTGTCCCCAGGTCGCTATACCCGGGAACAGGCCGTACGGTCCGCTCCATGACTACGGACCGTACGGCACCGCGCGGGATCAGAACCCGCGACGGCCCGGGAAGCGCTCCGGCGGCAGCGGCGCCGGACAACGTCGTTGCCCGCGCACCCACCCAGCACGCAGCCCCGCCGGCCCCGCCAAGTCGCTACCGACCTGCTGCTCTGCGGTGGCCAGCAGGACGTTCACACCGGACCACTCCCTGCCCAGGGTCGACGACGCAGTGATGGGTGAATACCACGAACAACTGGAGTCCCGGGCGAAAGTCAGCGCTGGCTCGACCCCGCGCCGCCGCTTGGAGCACTTCAACTCGCTGGCCGACGGTTCCAGATGCCGCACCAGGTCCTCCCGGATGTTGCGCCGTTGGATCATCAGGTTGGCCAGGTTGTGTCCGCCTTGGATTTGGTGCGCCCCATCCACGATGACAAGTTGGGGCTGGCGGTAGTCCTCGGGCAGGAGGGCCAGTGGACCAGGCCGTCGGTGTCCAGCCACCACAGCCGGGCTGTGGTGTGGATGCGCTGCCAGGTGATTGGCCAGGTATGGCACCATCTCACGGGCCGATCTCCTCCGGCGTTGCCCGGCGCTCCGGGTCGAGCGCGCTCTGCTCCCCGGTCGGGACCCTGGCCGCAGCCCGAAGATCTGAGGGCCAGGCCCCGATGGCGTAGCCGCCGACAGCCGCCCGCGCCAGCGCAGCCAGGCTCCCGCCCGCCGCCCAGATCCGCGCCACGTCCAGCTCTGTCTCACCGCGCGTCCGAGACGAACAGATCATGCCGCACGCGTCCGGCACCTCGACCTGGTGACCGGCGCCGGTTTTGGCGATGACCAAATGCATGAGAGTTGCGCGGCCACCGGACCCAGTTGGGGCAGCCCTCCCCGTTGCAACCTCAGCACCGCTACAGCGTGCCGCGGTTGCTGCCGGGTTGCTCTGCTGAGAGCCTGGAGAGCCGGAGACGGGATTGAGTCGGGGGTGGTGCCGGTGTCTCGGTTGGCGGCTGGGTCCTGGCCATCAGCAGGGCGATGTCGTCCTCGCCGTGGTGCGGGCTGAGCTCGCCGAGCACGTGGTCGCAGAGCCGCTCCAGGCCCATGCCCTCGGCGGAGAGTGCGGTGCGCAGGGTGCGCAGCCCCTCGTCGATGTGGTGTTTACGGGACTCCACCAGGCCGTCGGTGAAAAGGCCGAGCACGGCGCCGCCCGGGAGGGTCAGCTCGACCTCCTCGAAGGGCTCGCCACCGACACCCAGCGGTGGGTTAGGCGGTACGTCCAGCATCCGGGCAGACAAGCCGGGGCTGAGTAGCACGGGCGGGAGGTGGCCAGCGTTGGCAAACATGCAGTGCTTGGTGACGGCGTCGTACACGGCATAGAGGCAGGTCGCCAGGTACACCTCGTCCTGAGGGCTGTCACCAGCCATGGCACATACAGTGTCGTCCAATGCGGTCAGTACGGCGCTGGGGCTGAGATCAAGCATCGCCAGAGTTCTCAGCACCGTCCTCAGCTGGCCCATTACGGTCGCGGCGCGCAGGCCTCGGCCCATGACGTCGCCGATGACCAGGGCGGTGCGGTTGCCGGGCAGCGGGATGACGTCGAACCAGTCGCCGCCGACCTCGGTGTTGTTGTTGCTCGGCAGGTATCGCCGGGCGATTTCCAGGCCAACGGCAGTTGTCATCTCGGTCGGCAGCAGGCTGCGTTGCAAGGCGAGTGTGCGTTCGTGCTCGCGGCGGTAGAGCCGGGCGTTGTCGATGCAGACGGCGGCGCGGGCGACGAGTTCCTCGGCGATGGCGACGTCGCGGGCGTCGAAGGGCTCGCTGCCGATCGTCCGGGAGAGCTGGACCAGGCCGAGGATCTGGTCGCGGGCGACCAGCGGGACGATCAGGGTGGAGCGCAGCAGCGGGTCGGGGCCGGGCTCGGGGACGACGCTGCGGCCGGTGCGCAGCGCTCGCGCGTGCGGGGAGCGGCGCGGGTAGCAGAAGGTGCCGCCGACCTCGGCGATGGGCAGGCCGGTGACCGAGGTGAGGACCGAGAAGCCACTGCCGATGATGCTGGAGACGGCGACCCGGCGCAGTTCGCCGCTGTCGTCGGTGAGCACGTTGTCGCCGAGCCGGCCGGCGCTGGGCACGGTCTCGCCGGAGAGCAGTGCGGTGTAGAGGTCGACGGTGGCGAGGTCGCAGAACGGCGGGACGACGACGTCCAGCAGTT
>NZ_BAAAKJ010000395.1:3123-12689 GCF_039527695.1 Kitasatospora putterlickiae | reverse complement strand
CCGGGGGGGCCCCGCCCGTCGACAGCGAGGCCACCGCCGTCATGCCCAGCGGGAAGACCGTCGACCAGCGCCGCAGGTCGTAGCGGAGCCGGGGCCGCAGCAGCTCGGCGACGGCCAGCACCGCGTACCAGGCCAGCGCGACGCCGAGCAGCACCAGCGTCACCACCCGCAGCGCGGTGTGCGCGCCGCCGCTCCACACCCCGGAGGCGAGGAGCTTGGACGCGGCCAGCGCGGAGATCGCCATCGCGCCGCCGGCCACCCAGTGGTCGCCCGCGCCCGCCGTCACCTGGCGCGGGTCGAAGCGGCGCAGCGCGTCCCCGTACAGCAGGAGGCCGAGGACGAACACCGGCAGCGCCGCCCGGGCGAGCCAGTCGGCGGTGTGCGGGGCGAGGGTGGCGGCGAGCACGGCCAGGCCCTGGGTGGCGACGCAGATCAGGAAGGCCGCGCCGGGCATCCGCCACCCGAGGTGGCGCAGCACCGAGACGAGCAGCACCGGCCAGGCGAGGGCCGCGACGGCGAGCAGCACCTCGGCGACCACCGTCCAGCCCAGCTGGTCGAGGCGGACGCCCAGCACGGTGGTGGCGGCGACCGCGGTGAGCGCGGGCGGGGTCCGCGAGCGGGCCGTCCAACCGCCCGGGTCGGCGAGCAGCAGGGTGATGAAGGCGAGCGCCAGCAGCAGCCACAGCACCCCGGCGATCCAGAGGTCGGCGATCGACAGGGCGTCGAAGCCGGCCAGGTGGAAGCCGACCGAGATGATCCCGGTCGCCATCACGGCCGCGCCGGTCGCGGGCGGGACCGCGTCCCAGCGCGGGCCCCGCCGCCGCTGCGGGGCCGGGCCTCCGCGTTCGTCCATGGCTCCATCGCAGCGCCCGAACCCGGACCCGGCCACCGGACGCCGCCGGACCGGGCCCCCGGTGGCGGCCGGGTCACCCGGCGGGCCCCCTCCCGGGTGCGGCGGCGCACCGGCGCGGTTTCGATGGGCTCACGGTCCGGCCCGGAAGCGGAGGGTGTCAACGTGCGCGAGCCGACGAGCGAGCCCGGTGCCGCGTTCCTCAGGGCGGGCCGGTTTTTCCGCCCCGGCACGCCCGCGCCCGACCTGCACAGCGTCCGGCTCACCGGTGGACGTGAGGCCGACGCCTTCTACCGGGACCGCTGGAGCCACGACAAGGTCGTGTACTCCACCCACGGCGTCAACTGCACCGGCTCCTGCCGCTGGAAGGTCTTCGTCAAGGACGGCGTCATCACCTGGGAGACCCAGGCCACCGACTACCCGTCCGTCGGCCCCGACCGCCCCGAGTACGAGCCGCGCGGCTGCCCGCGCGGCGCCGCCTTCTCCTGGTACACCTACTCGCCGACCCGGGTGCGCTACCCGTACGTGCGCGGCGTGCTGCTGGAGCTGTACCGGGAGGCGCGGGCCCGGCTGGGCGACCCGGTGGCGGCCTGGGCGGAGCTCACCGGCGACCCGGAGCGCCGCCGCGCCTACCAGCGGGCCCGGGGCAAGGGCGGCCTGGTGCGCGCGGGTTGGGACGAGGCGGTGGAGATCGTCGCCGCCGCGCACGTGCACACCGTGAAGGCCTACGGCCCGGACCGGATCGCCGGCTTCTCACCGATCCCGGCGATGTCGATCGTCTCGCACGCGGCCGGCGCCCGCTTCCACTCGCTGATCGGCGCCGCCATGCTCTCCTTCTACGACTGGTACGCGGACCTGCCGGTGGCCTCCCCGCAGGTGTTCGGCGACCAGACCGACGTTCCCGAGTCGGGGGACTGGTGGGACGCCGCCTACCTGATGATGTGGGGCTCCAACGTCCCCGTCACCCGCACCCCGGACGCGCACTGGATGGCGGAGGCCCGCTACCGGGGCCAGAAGGTGGTGGCGGTCTCCCCGGACTACGCGGACAACACCAAGTTCGCCGACGAGTGGCTGCACCCCCACCCGGGCACCGACGGCGCCCTCGCCCTCGCCATGGGCCATGTGATCCTGCGCGAGTTCTTCGTCGAGCGCACCACCCCGTTCTTCGACGACTACGTGCGCCGCTTCACCGACCTGCCGTTCCTGGTCACCCTGGGCGAACGGGACGGCGCGTTCACCCCCGCCAAGTTCCTGCGCGCCGCCGACCTCGGCGACACCGGCGAGGGCGCCGCCTGGAAGCTCGCCGTCCTGGACGAGGCTACCGGCCGCCCCGCCGTGCCCAACGGCTCGCTGGGCTTCCGCTGGACCGCCTCCGGCGAGGGCCGCTGGAACCTCGACCTCCAGGGCCTGCGCCCGCGCCTGACCCTGTACGGCGAGGCCGCCGCCACCCCCGTCGAGGTGCTGCTGCCGCGCTTCGACACCGACGGCGGCGAGCACGGCCAGGGCCGGGGCGACACCGTGCGCCGGGGCGTGCCCGCGCTGCGCCTGGAGGGCGGCGCGCTGGTCACCACCGTCTACGACCTGCTGCTCGCCCAGTACGGCGTCGGCCGCGAGGGCCTGCCCGGCCGCTGGCCCGCCTCCTACGACGACCCGGACACCCCCGGCACCCCCGCCTGGCAGGAGCGGCACACCTCGGTGCCCGCCGCCCAGGCCGCCCGGGTGGCACGGGAGTTCGCGCGCACCGCCGAGGAGTCGCGGGGCCGCTGCATGATCCTGATGGGCGCCGGAACCAACCACTGGTTCCACTCCGAGACCATCTACCGCGCCTTCCTCGCCCTGCTCGCCCTGACCGGCTGCCAGGGCCGCAACGGCGGCGGCTGGGCGCACTACGTGGGCCAGGAGAAGTGCCGGCCGATCACCGGCTGGGCGACCCTCGCCGGGGCCCTGGACTGGTCCCGCCCGCCCAGGCAGGCGATCGGCACCGGCTGGTTCTTCCTGCACACCGACCAGTGGCGCTACGACACCTACCCCGCCGACGTGCTGGCCTCCCCGCTCGGCACCGGCCGCTTCCGGGGCCTGGCCACCGTCGACCTGCTGGCCCGCTCCGCCCGGCTCGGCTGGATGCCCTCCTACCCGACCTTCGACCGCAACCCGCTCGACCTCGCCGACGAGGCCCGCGCCCTCGGCCGCGACCCCGAGGACCACGTCGTCGCCGAACTGCGCGCCGGCCGGCTGAAGTTCGCCTGCGAGGACCCGGACGACCCGGCCAACTGGCCCCGGGTGCTGACGCTGTGGCGGGCCAACCTGCTCGGCTCCTCCGCCAAGGGCGCCGAGTACTTCACCAGACACCTGCTGGGCACCCACTCCTCGCTGCGTGCCCGGGAGGCCGGTGAGGACGTGCGCCCGCGCGACGTCCGCTGGCACGCCCGGGCCCCCGAGGGCAAGGTGGACCTGCTGCTCTCGCTGGACTTCCGGATGACCTCCTCCACCCTGCTGTCCGACGTCGTGCTGCCCGCCGCCACCTGGTACGAGAAGCACGACCTCTCCTCCACCGACATGCACCCCTACGTGCACTCCTTCGCCCCCGCCGTCGACCCGCCCTGGCAGGCCCGCACCGACTTCGACGCCTTCCACGCGATCGCCGCCCGGTTCAGTGAACTCGCCCACGGGCACCTGGACACCCGGCACGATCTGGTCGCCACCGCGCTGCAGCACGACACCCCCGGCGAGACCGCCCAGCCCGGGGGCACCGACCTCGACTGGCGGGACGGCGCTTGCGAACCCGTCCCCGGCGCCACCATGCCGAACCTCGCCGTCGTCGAACGCGACTACACCGCGGTGGCCGCCAAGATGGCCTCCCTCGGCCCGCTGGCCGAGCGGCTCGGCCTGCCCGCCAAGGGCGTGGTGCTGCACCCGGAAGAGGAGATCGAGCAGCTGAAGGCCCGCAACGGCGTCGTACGCGGCGGCCCCGCCGACGGCCGCCCGGCCCTGGACACCGCCGTCAAGGCGTGCGACACCGTGCTCGCCCTGTCCGGCACCACCAACGGCCGGCTCGCCACCCAGGGCTTCCACACCCTGGAACGCCGCACCGGCCGGGAGTTGGCGCACCTGGCCGCCGAGCACGAGGGCCGCCGGATCTCCTACGCCGACACCCAGGCCGCCCCGGCCCCGGTCATCACCTCGCCCGAGTGGTCCGGCAGCGAGTCCGGCGGCCGCCGCTACAGCCCGTTCACCCTCAACACCGAGCACCTCAAACCCTGGCACACGCTCAGCGGCCGCCAGCACTTCTTCGTCGACCACGACTGGATGCACGAACTCGGCGAGGCGCTGCCGGTCTACCGGCCGCCGCTCGACATCCACCGGCTGTTCGGCGAACCCGCCCTCGGCGCCGACGGGCACAAGGAGGTGACGGTCCGCTACCTCACCCCGCACAACAAGTGGTCCATCCACTCCGAGTACCAGGACAACCTGCTCATGCTCGCGCTCTCCCGCGGCGGACAGGTGATCTGGATGTCGGCCGAGGACGCCGCCGCGATCGGCGTCGCCGACAACGACTGGATCGAGGCCGTCAACCGCAACGGCGTCGTCGTCGCCCGCGCCGTCGTCTCGCACCGCATGCCGCCCGGCACCGTCTACATGCACCACGCGCAGGAGCGCACCGTCAACGTGCCGCGCGCCGAGACCGGCGGGCGGCGCGGCGGCATCCACAACTCGCTCACCAGGGTGCTGCTCAAGCCCACCCACCTGATCGGCGGCTACGCCCAGCTCTCCTGGGCGTTCAACTACCTCGGCCCGACCGGCAACCAGCGCGACGAGGTGACGGTCATCCGCCGGCGCCGCCAGGAGGTGCGGTACTGATGCGCGTGATGGCCCAGCTCGCCATGGTGATGAACCTCGACAAGTGCATCGGCTGCCACACCTGTTCGGTCACCTGCAAACAGACCTGGACCAACCGCCAGGGCACCGAGTACGTCTGGTTCAACAACGTCGAGACCCGCCCCGGACTCGGCTACCCCCGCCGCTACGAGGACCAGGACAAGTGGCGCGGAGGCTGGCGGCTCGACCGGCGCGGACGGCTCAGACTGCGTCAGGGCGGCCGGCTCCACAAGCTCGCCTCGATCTTCGCCAACCCCGTCATGCCCACCCTCCAGGACTACTACGAGCCCTGGACGTACGACTACCGCGCCCTCACCGACGCCCCGCTCGGCGAGGACTACCCCGTCGCCCGGCCGCACTCGCTGATCACCGGCCGCCCGATGGCCGTCGAATGGTCGCCCAACTGGGACGACGACCTCGGCGGCGCCCCCGAACACGCCGCCGCCGACCCCAACGTCGAACGGCTGCGCAAGGAGGTCGGCGAGCGGATCCGCTTCCAGTACGAGCAGAGCTTCATGTTCTACCTGCCCCGGATCTGCGAGCACTGCCTCAACCCGGCCTGCGCCGCCGCCTGCCCCTCCGGAGCGATCTACAAGCGGGCCGAGGACGGCATCGTCCTGGTCGACCAGGACGGCTGCCGGGGCTGGCGCCAGTGCGTCACCGGCTGCCCGTACAAGAAGATCTACTTCAACCACCGCACCGGCAAGGCCGAGAAGTGCACCTTCTGCTACCCGCGCACCGAGGTCGGCCTGCCCACCGTCTGCTCCGAGACCTGCGTCGGGCGGCTGCGCTACCTCGG
Organism: Kitasatospora putterlickiae; assembly: GCF_039527695.1. Classification (NCBI taxonomy): domain Bacteria; kingdom Bacillati; phylum Actinomycetota; class Actinomycetes; order Kitasatosporales; family Streptomycetaceae; genus Kitasatospora; species Kitasatospora putterlickiae. The sequence continues at coordinate 7,164 of NZ_BAAAKJ010000395.1, read as the reverse complement.
CGTGCTGCTCTACGACGCCGACCGGGTCACCGCCGCCGCCTCCGTCGCGGACGAACACGACCTGTACGAGGCCCAGCTGGGTGTCTTCCTGGACCCCGAGGACCCCGAGACGCGGCGCGCCGCCGAGCGCGACGGCGTCCCGCACGACTGGATCGAGGCCGCCCGCCGCTCGCCCGTGCACGCGCTGATCAGCACCTACCGGGTCGCGCTGCCGCTCCACCCCGAGTACCGCACCCTGCCGATGGTCTGGTACATCCCGCCGCTCTCCCCGGTGGTCGAGGAGGTCGCCGCCGCCGGGCACGACGGCGAGGACGCCGGCAACCTCTTCGGCGCGATCGACGCCCTGCGCATCCCCGTCGACTACCTCGCCGGACTCTTCACCGCCGGCGACCCCGGACCGGTGCGCGCCGCCCTCGACCGCCTCGCCGCGATGCGCGCCCACATGCGCGCCGTCAACCTCGGCCGCGACCCCGACCCCGCCGCCGCCGAGGCCGTTGGACTCGACGCCACCTCGATCGAGGACCTCTTCCGGCTGCTCGCCATCGCCAAGTACGAGGACCGCTACGTCATCCCGACCGCGGCCCGCGCCGACGCCGAACGGCTGGAGGAGTCCGCGCTGCCCGCCGGCTGCGGACTCGACCACGCCGACGGGGCGCCCGACGGCACCGACGGTCCGTTCGGCGCCGGATCGGGACGGCGCTCGCTGCCCCTGGTCACCATCGAGACCTTCCACGGGCTGCGCCGGCGCCAGAACGCCGACCGCCCGGCACCGCCCGAGGAGTCCTCGCCGTGACGGCCGACCCGCGTGCGCTGGTGCGCCGGGCCGCGGCCGACTGCCTCTGCTACCCGGAGGCCCCGCCGGGCCCGCTCGCCGAGCTGATCCGGCCGGTCCGGCACGCCGCCGCCGCGCCGCTGCGCGCCTTCCTCGACTGGGCCGGGGCCCGGCCCGCCGGTGAACTGGCCCGCCACTACGTCGAGGTCTTCGACTTCACGCAGCGGCACAGCCTGCACCTCAGCTGGTGGACCGACGGCGACACCCGCCGGCGCGGCGAGGCCCTGCTGCGCTTCAAAGCCGCCTACCGCGCGCACGGACTGGAGTTCACCGGCGAGGACCTGCCCGACTTCCTGCCCGCGGTCCTGGAGTTCACCGCGGCCACCGGTGACGAGGCGCTGCTGCGCGGGCACCGGCCCGCCCTGGAACTCCTGCGGCTGGCCCTCACCGAGCACGGCACGCCGTACGCGCACGTGCTCACCGCCGTCTGCGCCACCCTGCCCGGGCCGTCGCCCAGGGACCGCGCCGCCGCGCTGGCGCTCGCCCGGGGCGGGCCGCCGCGCGAACAGGTCGGCCTGGACACCCCGCCGTACGGGCACCTCGGCCTGCTGCCCGTCCTGCCCACCTGACGGGAGACCCGATCGATGGACACCTTCCTCTGGGGCGCGCTGCCGTACATCGCGGCGGCGCTGCTGGTCTCCGGACTCGTCTGGCGCCACCGCTACGACAGGTTCGGCTGGACCACCCGCTCCTCCGAGCTCTACGAATCCCGCCTGCTGAACATCGCCTCCCCGGTGTTCCACTACGGCATCCTCTTCGTGCTGGCCGGCCACCTCATGGGCCTGTTCGTGCCCGCCTCCTGGACGGACGCCGTCGGCCTCGACGAGCACGCCTACCACCTGCTCTCGCTCTTCGCCGGCTGCGCGGCGGGCTTCCTGGCGGTCGCCGGCATCCTCGTGCTGCTCTACCGCCGGCGCCGCAACCCCGCCGTGCTGCGCGCCACCACCCGCAACGACAAGCTGATGTACGTGGTGCTGCTCGCGGCGATCGTGCTCGGCCTGGCCGCCAAGCTGATGCACTCCTCGCTCGACTCCGGCTACGACTACCGCTCCACCATCGCCCCGTGGGCCCGTAGCCTGTTTACCCTGAGTCCGGACGTGAGCCGGATGGCGGACGTGCCGGTCGCGTTCAAGGTGCACGCGGTGGTCGGCCTGCTGCTGTTCGCGCTGCTGCCCTTCACCCGCCTGGTGCACATGTTCAGCGCCCCCGTGCAGTACCTCTTCCGCCCGTACATCGTCTACCGTGCCCGCGACCCCCGACAGCCCGCCGGCGGCCGGGTCCGGCGGGGCTGGGAGCGGATCGACGAGTGACCGCCGCCTGTCGGTGGCGGGTGCAATGATCCGTTCCGACACACTCGCCGAGCGGAACGGAACGACCATGAGCACCATCGACCAGGAACCGGCGGCCGAGCTGCCCTGGGAGCGGTTCTGGCAGCTGATCGACCTGATCGGCGGCGAACCCGCGGTCGCCTTCTGCGCGACCTTCGACGACGGCTGCGAACGGCTCGGCGCCGCGCTCGCCGCCGGTCCGGCCGAGGAGATCGTCGGCTTCGGCGAGCGCTTCGCCGAGGCCCTCTACCGCCTCGACCGCGAGGAGTACGGGACCCAGTCGGCCTCGGACCCGGACGACCCCGAGGACCGGCCGCTCCCGCTGAGCGACGACGGCTTCCTCTACGCCCGCGCCGCCGTGGTCGCCTCCGGGCGCACCGCGTACGAGCGCGTGCTCGCCGATCCCGCGCTGTTCGCCCGCTACTCCTTCCGCAGCGGCGAGTCCCTGCTCTACGTGCACGAGGAGGCGTACGAGACGGCGACGGGGGAGGAGTGGGACCACGACACCCGGTACGACTACGAGTCCTGCTCCAACCGCGAGGGCTGGCCGAAGCTCTGAGAGTGCACGGCTCTTGCCTCTGAGCGTCATCCTCCGCCCTGGACGTCCGCGGCGGCCGATCGTGTCGGCCGGTGCGGCAGAATGGCCGGAAATGATCGTTTCTGGGAGACCGTGTGCTGCTGCTCGACCTCGACAAGGTGCCGCCCCGTGAACGGGTGGAGGCGTTCCACCACGCGTTGACGGATTCGCTGGTGCCCAACGACGTCGCCCACGAGGAGCCGGAGAGCGGGATCCACGCGCGCATGGAGCTCTGGCGGGTCGGCGGGCTGGACCTCTTCGCCACCCGGAACTCGGGCTTCGAGGTGCGGCGGACGGCCCAGCACGTGCGCCACCACCGGAACAGCCCCGTGGTCTCGGTCTCGCTCCAGCCCCTGGGCGTCCACCGGGCCCAGGTCGCGGGCCGCCGGGAGATCCTGGGCTCCGACGACATCTGCGTCTTCCACGAGCTGTCGCCCCGCGTGTACGGCTGGTCCGGCGACGGGGCGTCCCAGTCCGTCATGTTCGACATGCACCGCCTCGGCGTGCCGGTGGAGACGGTGGTGCGCGCGTCCCTGCGACTGCGCGCCAGTCCGATGTACGGCCTGGTGCTGCAGCACCTGCGGGGCGTGTGGCGCGATCCCGGCCGGCTGGAGGCCGATCCCGGGGCGGAGGCGCTGGCGTCCGCGACGACGGACCTGGTCCGCGCCCTGCTCCTCTCGGCCGCGCACGCCGAGGAGAGCGCCGAGGTCAGGTCGACGATGGACGACACCCTGCTCACCCGGATCATGGCCTACACGCGGTCCCACCTCGCGGACCGCGACCTGACGCCGGAGCGGATCGCGGCGGAGCACGCCGTCTCGGTCCGCCGGCTCTACGCGCTGCTCAGCGGGGCGGGGATCAGCCTGGAGCAGTGGCTGATCGCGGAGCGGCTCGGGAAGGCGCGGCGCATGCTGGCCTCCGCGCGGTACGACCGTCTGACCATCGCCGCGGTCTCCGCCCGGTGCGGGTTCAGCAGCCCGAGCCACTTCAGCCGCCGTTTCCAGGCGTCCTACGGGGTGTCCCCGAGCGAATGGCGGCGGCTGGGCGGCACCGTTCCCGTGGACGGGCCGGCCTGACCCGGCGGGAAGGGCGCCGGGGCCGGGTCACCGTCAGGTGTGCAGGGCGGTGTGCAGGGTGTCCGTCAGCTGAATGCGTGCCGCCCTGGACGCCTCCGTGTCGCGGAGCAGGTCGAACAGGACGAAACCGTGGATCGTGCCGTGATAGCGGACCGACACGACCGGGACGTCCGCCTGCCGCAGCCGCGCCGCGTACGCCTCGCCCTCGTCACGGAGCACGTCGGCCTC
>NZ_BAAAKJ010000395.1:0-3108 GCF_039527695.1 Kitasatospora putterlickiae | reverse complement strand
GTGATGACCAGCGCGGGCGGCAGGCCGACGAGACACCGCAGGGGCGCGCGCAGCGGTGAGACGGCGCCCAGCGCCCGGTCGCGCGGGTCCGGCGCGTACCGCCGCCAGTAGTCCCGCATGGCGGCGCGGCTCAGGAAGTACCCCTCCGCGAACCGGTGGTAGGAGGGCGTGTCCATCGCCGCGTCGGTCACCGGGCAGACCAGCACCTGGTGGCGCAGCCGAGGCCCGCCGCGCTCCCGCGCCACCAGGGCGAGCGCGGCCGCCTGCTGGGCGCCCCCGCTGGCGCCGACGACCGCGATCCGGCTCCCGTCCAGCCCGCACCCCGCGCCGTGCCGCGCCAGCCACCCGGCCACGGCGTGGGCCCGCTCGACGGCGGCCGGGTGCCGGGCGTGCTCCGCCTCGTCGTACTCGGGCACCACCACGGCCGCGTCCGCCCCGAGGGCCAGATCCACCACCAACTGCCGGTGCGCGTGGGCGTCGGTGAGCATCCAGCCGAACCCGTGCAGATAGAGCACCACCGGCAGCGGCCCGGGAGCACCCACGGGGCGCAGGATCCTCACCCGGATCCGGCTCCCGTCCGCTCCCGGCAGCGCCAGCCACTCCTCCTCGACCTCGGGCTCGTCCGGCCCGCCGTTCCAGAGCGCCGCCATGCGGGCCCTCGACGCGGAGCCGTCGGAGCCCTCGGCGTCCGGGGAACCGGGCCAGCGACAGGACTCCAGGAAGGCACGCGTCCGCCACCCGAGGACGGGCGGCACCCACGGAACCCGAACGGCTTCTTGCACGAGCACTCCTCCACAGGGGGCGGTTCACGTTCCGGTCCACGCCTCCCCCGGGAGACCGGGGCGGTGCCGGCGCCACGACCGGGCCGGGAAGCACCGCGGGATCAGCCTGAGGCAGGTCCGCGCCCGATGCACGACCACCCGGCATCCCCTGCGGACAAGGACAAGAACCGTGCACCGTGGGGCATCGCGGCGGTGCCACCGTGTCCCCAGGAGACGCGGGACCGGAGGGACGACGACGAATGAGGACCGCCATGACGGACCAGCGGAGCGGAGCCCCGGCCCGCAGCGCCGCGCTGCAGGAACTGGTCGAGGAACTCGCGGAGTCGCTCCGGCGGTCCGTGACCCTCACCGACCCGTGGTGCCGGCGCATCTGCTCCAGCCGGCACTTCGGCGACGCCGACCCGGCACGCCTCCACAGCCTTCTGCAGGGACGGGCGAGCGCCGAGGTCGCCCGCCACGTCCGCGACCAGGGCGCCGCCCGGTGGACCAAGCCGGGCTTCCTCGCGGGCCGGGACGACCTCGGGCTGCTGCCCCGCTACTGCGTGCCGCTGCGCGAGCGCGGCCACCTCCTCGGCATGCTGACGGTCATCGCGCCGGACGGGGCCCTCGCCCCGGCGGAGACCGAGGCCATCGCCCGGGCGACGCCCGCCGTCATCGGCCAGCTGTACGCCGACCAGGTCGCGGCCGACGCCGGCACCGCCCAGGAGCAGGAACTCCTCCTGTCGCTGCTGGACGCGGGCCCCGCCGACCGCGCCGAGGCCCGACGGCGGATCGTGGACGACGCGCTGCTCCCGGACGCGCCCCACGCGGTCGTCAGCGTCGTCCAGGTGACGGGCTCCCGGCTTCCGCCCGGGCAGGTGGCCACCGCGCTGCGCGGGGTGCTGGAGGAACTCCGCCGCACCCGGTCGGCGGACGGCGCCATCGCCGTCACCCCGGACCGGGCCGTCCTGCTCCAGCTCGCCGACCGGCCGTTGAAGGAGGAGGTGCTCCAGGAGCAGTCCACCCGCGTCCTGCGGGCCCTCGGCGCCCGGCTGGACGCCTCGGCCGCTCCCGTCATCGGCGTCGGCGCCCGGCAACCGGGCCTCGCCGACGCCCGGACCTCCTACGAACAGGCGCTCGTCGCGGTGCGCGCGGCGCAGCGGATGCCCGGACTGCGGGGCGTCGGCTCCTGGGAGGAACTCGGGGAGTTCGCCGTGCTGCTGCAACTGCCGGACCGCGCCCTGAACGAGTCGCTGGTCCCCAAACCACTGCGCGCCCTGCTGGACTCCGCCAACGGACCGCGCCTGGAGGCGACCCTGCGGTGCTTCCTCGACCAGGCCGGATCGATACCCAGGACCGCCGAAGCACTGGAGATCCACCGCACCTCGCTGTACTACCGGCTGCGGCAGATCCAGGAGGTCACCGGGCTCGACCTGGACAACGGCGCGGACCGGATGACCCTGCACCTGGGCCTGCGCGTCCGGGAACTGCTGGTTTCCCTCGACGCGCCCGGCGAGGACGGCGGCCACCAGGGGCCGGACGCCGCGCCGGGCGAGGACCGCATCCACCCGGAACGTCGGGTCCCGCCGCAGCGGACGCGCGCCCGGAGCGGGACGGCCGACCACCACCGTCAGGCCGAGGCCGCGTAGCCCGGCACGGGTTCACCGGGCGGCGCGCGACGGCCGTCGGAAACCCGTTGGTGACGGTCGCTCCGGCCACCGTAGACTCCGGTGCTCGTGACCACCGACACCAGCACCCCGCCCGACGTCCGCCGCGCCGCGCTCCGTGCGGACGCCGAACAGGTCGGCGACGCCGTCGCCGCCGCCGGGCGCGGCATGGTCGAGCGCGAGACGGTCGCCGAGGTGGTCGCGCTCTGCGCCGTCGCCGGGGAGCACCTGCTGGTCGTCGGCCCGCCCGGCACCGCCAAGTCGCAGGCCGTGCGCCGGGTGGCCGGTCAGCTCGGCGGGCGGTACTTCGAGTACCTGCTCGGCCGGTTCACCGAGCCCAACGAGCTGTTCGGCCCGGTCGACCTGCGCGGTCTGCGCGAGGGCCGGGTCGAGTTCGAGACGGCGGGCATGCTGCCCGAGGCCGAGATCGCCTTCCTCGACGAGGTCTTCCTCGGCTCCACCGCCGTCCTCAACACCCTGCTCGGCCTGCTCAACGAGCGCGTCTTCCGGCGCGGCGGCACCGTCCTCGCCAGCCCGCTGCGGGTCTGCGTCGGCGCGGCCAACCACCTGCCGGAAGACCCGGCGCTGGCCGCCTTCGCCGACCGCTTCCTCGCCCGGGTCTTCGTCGAGCCGGTCGCCGACGCCCGGCTGGAGGAACTGCTGGAGGCCGGACGGCGGCC
>NZ_BAAAKJ010000394.1:0-1181 GCF_039527695.1 Kitasatospora putterlickiae | reverse complement strand
CGGCCAGGCCGGGGGTGCCGGTGCCGTTGTGGACGGTGACCCGGATCGGCGCGCCGTCGGCGCCGAGCGCCGCGGGCGGTGAGGGCGGGGACGGCGGCACGGTCGGGGTGGGCGGGGACGGCGTGGCGGTGGCGTCCTGCTGGTGGCCGGTGGCGTCCTGGCCGTCGATGGTCCGGTCGGCCTGCAGGGTCCGCCACAGGGTGTCGACCGCCGGGTGCACCAGGTCGATCCGCGGGCCGTTGTAACGCCAGGGCGTGGTCAGGAACTTGACCTCGTGCAGGTCGATGTCCTTGAGCGTCAGCGCGAAGTCCACCAGCTTGGCGGCCGAGTCGAGGCCGGGATCGACGGTCATCGACCGGGTGGCGGCGTCGGCCAGCGGCAGCAGTGTCGCGGGGTTCAGTCCCCTGCTCTTGATCCGGGACAGCAGTGAGGCCAGGAAGGCCTGCTGGCGCTTCATCCGTCCGACGTCCGAGTCGTCGCCGACGCCGTGCCGGAGCCGGACGTAGTCCAGCGCCTGCTGCCCGGAGACCCGCTGGCGGCCCTTGGCCAGCACCACCTTGCCCTTCCGGCCCAGGTTGGGGTTGATGTTCCCCTCGTGGACGGCGTTCGGCAGGCAGACGTCGACGCCGCCGACGGCGCCGGTCATCGCGGCGAAGCCGGCGAAGTTGACCTCGATGGTGTGGTCGATCCGGATGCCGGTGAGCCGCTCCACCGTGTTCTGCGTGCAGGCCGGGTTGCCGGCCTCCGAATTGCCCACCGAGAAGGCGGAGTTGAACATCTGTCCGGGCTGCTCCCGGGTCCAGGTGCCGTTCGGGAGCCTGCACCGGGGGACGGTCACCAGGGCGTCGCGCGGGATCGAGACGCCGACCGCGTGCCGGTGGTCGGCGTAGACGTGCAGCAGGATGGTGGTGTCGGAGCGGGCGCCGCCCTCGTCGCCGCCGCCGAGGTCGCTGTTCCTCCCGGCGCGCGAGTCGGAGCCGATCAGCAGCAGGTTGACGGGCCGGTGGCCGTGGGCGTCGGCGCTGGGTTCGGGCGGGCGGTCGGGCGCGATGGCGTCGGCGTCGAAGGACCGGAGGTTGCCGTTCAGCCGGTAGTAGACCGCGCCGCCGGCCCCGGCCAGGACCACCAGCACCCCGGCCACCGACCAGGCGATCAGCCGCCGGGCACCGCGCCGGCCGTCG
>NZ_BAAAKJ010000393.1:0-1518 GCF_039527695.1 Kitasatospora putterlickiae | reverse complement strand
TGAGCGCCACCGCCGGGCCGGTCCACGCCGCGCCCAGCGGATCGCCGAGCAGGCGGGCGAGTTCGGCCAGCGCGTAGGCGATGCCGCCGAGGCCGGCGAAGGCGCCCGAGCCGACGGCGGCCGGGTGGTCGGGGTGGGCGGCCAGCGCGTCGAACAGCCCGGGCAGCGGCGCGAGGGCCCGTCGGGCGACCTCGGCGTAGCGGTCGGTCCCGGTGAGCGCGGCGAGCTGGGCGAGGAACAGCGCGGTGCCGGTGTACCCGCCGGCCAGGTCCGCGCCGAGCGGGCGCACCCGCCAGTAGCGGTCGGCGAGCAGTTCGAGACCGAGCCAGTTGGTGCGCGAGCGGCCCTGGTAGGCGGCCGCCACCAGCTGGTCGCCGAGGCCGCGGGCGGCGGCCAGCAGCTGTTCGGGCTCGGGCGCGGTGGCCCAGACGTTCTCCGGTACCGGGCGGCCCGGCCGGTGGGCGGGGGTGCCGGCGGCGCCCGCCATGGCCGCGCGGACGATCCACTCCTGGTCCTTGCGGTCGACGGCGCCGAGCGCGGCGAGCTTGGCCTCGACCCGGGTCAGCCCCGCCTCGAACAGCTCGCCGGGCAGCCGGCGGCCGTCGGAGGTCCACAGGTCGCGCGAGCCGGGCCGGGCGGTGAACAGCGGGACGTCGCCGCTCCACAGGTCGGCGACCTCGTGGCCGGCCAGCCCGGGACGGCCCGGGTCGTCCACCGCGTCGGTGCGCAGCAGGTCGAGCACGGCCTGCCGGGCGCCCGCCTCGCGCAGCACGTCCGGGTGGGTGGACTCGTCGAGCAGCCGGGCGTAGACCCGGGTGGCGCGCGGCACCACCCGCACCTCGGCGTCCGCGAAGGCGCGCAACAGGCCGCGCGGGCCGATGAGTTCGTCCCGGCCCTCGGCGAGCGCGGCGTACCCGGCGCGGAAGCCGGCCACCAGCGCCTCGGTGTGCTCGGCGGGTTCGACGGGCGCGCCGCCCAGCCGGGGCCGGTTGTGCGCCTCTCCGAACGGGCGGGGGCGGCGCACCAGCCGCATCTCGTCGGTGCCGGCCGCCGACCAGTCCACGCCGTCGATGGGGGACAGCCGCCGTCCGGTGCAGCCGCCGCCGATGCCGGAGACGTCCACCGCGCCGTCGTCGCCGATCAGCAGCTGCGGCAGCAGGCCGACCTGGTGCACGGACTCGGCGAGCGCGCGGGCCGCCGGGTCCTCGGTGGGCACGGGGCCGCCGGCCGGCGGGTGGAACAGCGTCTCGACGTCCACCAGCACCGGCTGGTCCCCGCAGGCGACCAGGTTCTCGAAGTGCAGGTCGGTGCCGTCCAGCACGTGCAGCAGGGCGAGCAGCGCGCCCTGGCGCCGGTAGAAGCGCTCGACGTCGTAGCGGGTCAGACAGGGGCGGGCCTCGGCGTACTCGGTCCAGCCGTACGGGCCCCGGTCGAGCACGCCCAGCGCGCGCAGCCGCGGCACCCCGGGCCGCCCGCCGTACCAGCCGAGCAGCGTGTTGAAGTGCCGGTGCGCGGCGG
>NZ_BAAAKJ010000392.1:0-13391 GCF_039527695.1 Kitasatospora putterlickiae | reverse complement strand
GCGCCCGCCACCGCGCCGCCCGCCCCGCCGGTGCTGCCGCCGCTGGCGCCCGGCACCCCGGTCGAGGTCGCGTACGGGCCCCGCACCGGCCGCGGCGTCGCGCTGACCTTCCACGGCAGCGGGGACCCGGCGCTCGCCACCGCCCTGCTGGAGACCGCCGAGCGGCGCGGCGCGGGGCTCACCGTGCTGGCCGTCGGCAGCTGGCTCGACCAGCAGCCGCAGATGGCCCGGCGGATCCTGGACGGCGGCCACGAGCTGGGCAACCACACCCAGAACCACCAGAACATCTCCACCATGACCCCGGACCGGGCGCGCGCCGAGATCGCCCAGTGCGCGGAGCGGCTGCAGCGGCTGACCGGCTCGATCGGCCGGTGGTTCCGCCCGTCGGCCGCCCAGTACGCGACGCCGATGGTGCGGGAGCAGGCGAAGGCCGTCGGCTACGAGCACGTGCTCTCCTTCGACGTGGACCCGCGCGACTACGCCGACCCGAGCGCCGCCGAACTGCAGCGCCGGGTGCTCGGCTCGGTGCGCGGCGGCTCCGTGGTCGCCCTGCACCTGGGCCACCGCTGCACGGTCGACGCGCTGCCCGGCATCCTCGACGGCCTCACCAGGGCCGGCCTGACCCCGGTCACCGCGAGCCGCCTGTTCGCCTGAGCCCGGCGCCCCCTCGGCCGCGAGCGGTCAGCCCATGGGGTCGTCGGGCCCGTACGGGCGCAGCCGCAGGGCGCGGGCGTCCGCCTCGCGGATCTCGTCGGCGCGGCGGACCAGCTCCTCCAGGTTGTCCCGTCCGGCGTGCAGGAAGCGCCCGTGCAGCGCGTCGAAGCGTCCCCGGGCGGCGTCCACGGTGACGGCGACCATGTACGGGATGGAGCCCCAGGTCGTCGTGTCGCGGAACATCGGCATGGCGGCGGTCATGTCGGTGGCGACCGCGCCGGGGCTGATGTCGAGGATCACCACGTGGTGCTCGGCGAGCGAGTCGGCGAGGTTGTCGGAGAGCTGGAGCAGCGCGCCCTTGGAGGTCGCGTACGCCGTGTAGTGGCCGTCGGGGCGCAGCGCGAAGCCGGAGTTGAGGTTGACGACGCGGCCGCGTCGGCGGCGGACCATGCCGGGCAGGACGCGGCGCAGCAGGTTGTAGGGGCCGCGCAGGTTGACCTCGACGACCTGCCACCACTGGTTGACGTCGGTCTCCCAGAGCGGGACCTCGGCGGCGTCGATCTGGCCGGCGTTGTTGACCAGCAGGTCGACGGAGCCGAGGTCGCGTTCGACGACGCGGACGGCCTCGCGGACCGAGCCGGGGCGGGTGACGTCGGCGGCGACGGCGACGCCGCGCGAGCCGTGCCGTACGCACTCCTTGAGGGTGTCGGTGAGCGTCTCCTGGGTACGGCCGACGAGGCCGACGGCCATGCCCTCGGCGGCGAGGCCGATGGCGAGCTCCCGGCCGATGCCGCGGCCGGCGCCGGTGATCAGGCCGACCTGTCCCGTGAGCGATCCCGTCGGCATGCCCGTGCTCCCTCCGTCCGGCCAGGACCACCCGCGGTCCGGCCCCGCATTCTGCCGCCCGGCGGGCCTGGACGGGGCGCGAGCGCCCCCGCGACGCGGGCGGACCCACCCGTTCGGGGGAAGGCGCGGGGCGGCGGGTCGCCCGGGGAGGGGATGACCTACTCGCCGGTAGGGAGTAGTAACGTCGTCGGGACGGTGCACCGGTCCGCACATACCGGTGCACCCGAACCGCCGAACAGCACCTGCTGGGCCATCTGTCGCTGGGCGACCCCCAGCACCACCGAAGGGCAACTGAGTGAGTGACATCGCGCGCGTCGGAGTGATCGGCTGTGGACTCATGGGGTCGGGCATCGCGGAGGTGTTCGCCCGGGCGGGGCTGGAGGTCCTGGTCGCCGAGGCCACCGGGGAGGCGCTGGAGTTCGGGCGCGCCCGGCTGACCAACTCGCTGGACACCGCGGTCAAGCGCGGCAAGCTGACGCAGGAGCAGCGCGACGAGGCGCTGTCCCGGCTGGCGTTCACCGTCGACCTGACGGACTTCGCGGACCGCGACCTGGTGGTCGAGGCGGTCGCCGAGCGCGAGGACGTCAAGGTGAAGATCTTCGAGACGCTGGACCGGGTGGTGGAGCGCCGGGACGCGATCCTCGCCTCGAACACCTCCTCGATCCCGATCGTGAAGCTGGCCGCCGCCACCTCGCGCCCGGGACAGGTGATCGGCCTGCACTTCTTCAACCCGGCGCCGGTGCAGAAGCTGGTCGAGGTGATCCCGACCCTGACCACCTCGGCCGCCACCACCGACCGGGTGGAGGCGTTCGCCACCGAGGTGCTGCGGAAGTCCCCGATCCGCGCCCGTGACCGGGCCGGCTTCGTCGTGAACGCGCTGCTGGTGCCGTACCTGCTGTCGGCGGTGCGGATGTTCGAGTCGGGCGTGGCGACCGCCTCCGACATCGACAAGGGCATGGAGGCCGGCTGCGCCCACCCGATGGGCCCGCTGCGGCTGTGCGACCTGATCGGCCTGGACACCGTCGTCTCGATCGCCGAGTCGATGTACGACGAGTTCAAGGAGCCGCTGTACGCCGCTCCCCCGCTGCTGTCGCGGATGGTGGACGCGGGCCTGCTGGGCCGCAAGTCCGGCCGCGGCTTCTACGACTACACGGCGACCGCCTGACCGCGTCGGCGGCGCGCGTGACGGGGCCCGGGAGCGGTATCCATCTCCCGGGCCCCTGGTGTGCCACCCAATTGCTGCGCACCGGCACGTTTAAGGGTGTGGGTCAGTTTCACAGCGTCGCTCTGCCATTAAAGCTACCGCGCCATGGAGAGGCGCAGACGGGAGTCGAACCCGCAACCTACGCTGTAGCGCACACCCGGTCGATCCGGCGCTCGGCGGCGAATGCTGAGACTTGAGCGAGAGTCTGAGTCTTACGGGGCGCCTCTGCCACTTGGGCCACCCCGGCACGTGGTGCCGGAGGAGGGATTCGAACCCCCACCGTTTCCCCGGTATCAGCTTCAACCTCAGTTTCAGCTTGCGCTTTTCGCGCCACCCCCGGTCTCACCCGGGGGGCTCATGGGGCTACCCGAACAGGTAGCCGAACACCGCGTCGCCGACCCGCCGGTCCTCGACCTCCGCGCCGTTGGCCTCCTCGCGGGCGTACTGGACGGCCTGCTGGAGCTTCTCGACCCGCTCCAGCAGCTCGTTGACCCGCCGGGCGGGCAGCGCGCCGGAGAACTTCACGGTCGTCCAGTAGCCGATCGCGACGTCCTCGTAGTAGACCTCGACCTGCGCCGGGTGCTTCTCGGTCGCCTCGGCCTTGACGTGGTTGCGCGGCACCTTCCTGGTGCGGATGGTGCGCACGGCCTCGGTCTTCCAGGTGTCGGTGGACGGGTCGTGGCTCCAGGACTCGGCGGCGTCCAGGACGGGCAGCTTGCGGACGAAGGTCCGCAGGTCGGTGAGCTGCTTCTCCAGGAAGAGCAGGTAGCTGACCGGCACGGCGGCGACCAGCGTCCGGCCGTCGACGACGACGTCGGCGCGGGCCTCGGTGTTGGCCCAGTCCTTGGTCGCGGTGACGTCGAACAGCCGGGTCAGGGTGGTGGCCGTGGCCCGCAGGACGTCCTCGGCCATGACCTGGACACGGGTGGACTCGGGGGGAAGCTGCTCGCCCTCCTCGTCCTTGGGCTGGTACGTCCGGGAGATGCCGGCCAGCAACGGGGGCTTCTGCAGGTCCTGGTGGGACTGCGTCAGCTCCTGGAAGGACTTCGACTTGACGCCCTTTTCGACGGCGATGATCTGGTTCAGCTTGGCCACGCCGGGGACGCTATCAGCGCGCTCGTTCGAGCGTCATCCGATTTAACGCCCCCGGCGACGGCGGCGGACGGTCAGCTGTTGATGACGTAGCTGTCGCCGTAGACCTTCCACCTCAGCGGCGGGTTGAGGTCGAAGTTCCCCGCGTTGAGGAAGACCAGCTGCTCGGTGTCGACCCGGCTGGTGTCGGCGTGCGCCTCCTCCTGCTTCATGACGACCTTGCGGGCGTCCAGGAAGGCCTTGAGGTAGGTGGCCTCGTCGCCGCCCTGGGCGGGGGTCCTGGCCTTCTTCATGGCGGCCGCGCGGATGCCGCCGAAGCTGTCGGAGCCGCTGCCGGGGCCGTGCATGACGATGGCGTCGTAGTAGATGAACTGGCCGAGCGCGCGCAGGCCGTCGGCCTTGCCCTGCTTGACCGAGGGGTTGAAGTAGACCCGGTCGCGCTCCTCGTTCTGGGCCTGCTGGAAGACGGTGTCCTTGGCGGCGGTGACCCAGTCGCGTTCGAAGGCGGAGCCGAGGCCGGAGTGCGAGTCGGTGCCGTTGACCCTGCGCAGCGCCGGGAGGTACTTGGCGAGGATGTTGCCCGGCTTGAGGTCGGTGTAGTGCTCGACGAGTTCGAGCATGTCGCCGGTGCCGGAACAGAAGCCGATGATGCCGGCGGTGTAGCCGCGGCCGTCGTTGATGTCCTCGATGTACTTGTACTGGGCCTTCCAGTCGAGGGAGGAGTTCTCGGCGCTGGACACCAGCTGCATGGCGATGTCCTTCTTGTGCGGGTCGTCCAGGCCCACGGCGGCGAGCCGGACGGTGCCCGCGGCGGGGGCGGCGTGGACGGCGCCGGCGGCCGCGACGGTGGCCGGCGCGGCGACCAGCAGGGCGGCGAGGGCGAGGCGGACGGTGCGGGCGGTGCGGTGCTGGGTACGCATCTGACGCTCCGTTTCCCTGATCCGGCATGGGGGTGGCCGGACTCGTGAGAGTTAGGAAAGTTTCCTAACTTGATTGAAGCGTTCACGCCGGGCGTGGCGCAAGGGGGTTGCCCCCAAGGGCGCGCGAAAGGGGGCCCCGGCCGGATGATCGATCCGACCGGGGCCCCCTTCTGACGACGCGTCAGGCGCCGCGCAGCACCGCGCCGGTGCGGGCGACGGCCTCGGCGACGGCCGCCTCGCGGGCGGCGCTCGCCTCGTCGGCGGTCAGCGTCCGGTCAGCGGCGCGGAACCGCAGCGCGTACGCCAGCGACTTCCGGCCCTCGCCGACCTGCTCGCCGGTGAAGACGTCGAACAGCCGGATCGCCTCCAGCAGTTCGCCGGCCCCGGCGCGCAGCGCGGCCTCCACGTCGGCGGCGAGCACCTCCGCGTCGACGATCAGCGCGACGTCCTGGGTGGCCACCGGGAAACCGGAGACCGCCGGGCCCTCGACCCGCGCGGCGCCGTCGGCGGCCAGCAGGTCCAGGTCCAGCTCCATCGCGCAGGTGCGCTCGGGCAGGCCCATCGCCTTGACGACGCGCGGGTGCAGCTCACCGGCGTGGCCGGCCACGCGATCGGTGCCGGCCACCACCAGCTCGGCGCAGCGGCCCGGGTGCCACGGCATCAGCCGGCCCTGACGGACGGTGAGCTCGACGCCGGCGGCGCCGGCCACCGTACGGGCGGCCTCGACGGCGTCCGCCCAGGTCGCCGGAGCGCCCTTGCCCCACCAGCCGGACGGCAGCCGCTCGCCGGCCAGCGCGACGGCGACCCGGCGCGGCTGGTGCGGCAGCGCGGCGTCCAGCGCGGCCAGCTCCTCCTCGCTGGGCCGGCGGTCGACGGCCGGGCGCGGGGCGACCGACAGCTCGTCCTTCGGCAGGAACACCGTGCCCGTCTCGAAGATCGCCAGATCGGTGTTGCCGCGGCCGACGTTGCGGCGCAGCGCCCCGAGCAGGCCCGGCAGCAGCGTGGTGCGCAGCCCCGGCTCCTCGTCGTTGAGCGGGTTGACCAGGGTGACGGTGCGCCGACGGGAGTCCTCCGGCTCCAGGCCGAGCGCCTCGAAGGAGGCCTCGCCGACGAACGGGTAGTTGTTGACCTCGACGTAGCCCGCGCCGGCCAGCGCGACGCCGACCCGGCGGTGCGTCCGCTGGGCCTCGGTCAGGCCCTTGCCCGGCGGGACGGTGGGCATCCGGGCGGGGACGTTGTCGTAGCCCTCCAGCCGGATGACCTCCTCGGCGAGGTCGTACGGGTCGGTGAGGTCGGGGCGCCAGGTCGGCGGGGTGACCTCCAGGACGTCGGCGCCGGCGACCGAGCAGCCGATCTCCTGCAGGCGCCGGGTGACGGTCTCGCGGCCGTACCCGGTGCCGGCGACCCGGTCGGGCAGGTCGGCGGCGATGGTGATGGTGCGCACCGGGTGCGGGGCGGCGATGTCGGTGACGCCCGCCTCGGCGGTGCCGCCGGCGATCAGCACCAGCAGGTCGACGGCGCGCTGCGCGGCGGCGCGGGCGGCCTCCGGGTCGACGCCGCGCTCGAAGCGCTTGGACGCCTCGGAGGGCAGCTTGTGCCGCTTGGCGCCACGGGCGATGGCGACCGCGTCGAAGTGCGCCGCCTCGATGATCACCTCGGTGGTGCCCGGGCCGGCGGCCGGGTCGAGGATCTCGGTGGAGGCGCCGCCCATGACACCGGCCAGGCCGATCGGGCCGCTGTTGTCGCAGATCAGCAGGTCCTCGGCGGACAGCGCGCGCTTGACGCCGTCGAGGGTGGTGAGGCTCTCGCCCTCCTCGGCCCGGCGGACCACGATGGGGCCGTCGACGCGCTGCTTGTCGTAGGCGTGCAGCGGCTGGCCGACCTCAAGCATCACGTAGTTGGTGATGTCGACGGCCAGCGAGATCGGGCGGATGCCCGCCTTCTGCAGCCGGCGCTGGAGCCAGATCGGGGACTTGGCGGCCGGGTCGAGGCCGACCACGGTGCGGGCCACGAAGCGGTCGCAGCCGGCCGGGTCGTTGACCTTGACCAGGTAGCCGAAGGAGTTGGCCGGCGGCACGTCGAGCAGCGCCGGGTCGGCCAGCGGCAGCCCGTACGCGGCGGCGGCCTCGCGGGCGACGCCGCGCAGGGACAGGCAGTAGCCGCGGTCCGGGGTGACGGCGATGTCCAGCACCTCGTCGACGAGCTGGAGCAGCTCGATCGCGTCGGTGCCGGGCTCGTACTCGGGCGGGAGCACGATGATGCCGTTGTGGTCGTCGCCCATGCCGAGCTCGCGGGCCGAGCAGATCATGCCGGCCGAGGTCTGGCCGTAGGTCTTGCGCGCGGAGATCGGGAACGGGCCGGGCAGCACGGCGCCGGGCAGGACCACGACGACCTTGTCGCCGACGGCGAAGTTGTTGGCGCCGCAGACGATCTCCTGCGGCTCGCCGGTGCCGTTGGCGTCGCCGACGTTGACGTAGCAGTGCCGGATCGGCTTCTTGAAGCCGGTCAGCTCCTCGATGGAGAGCACCTCGCCGACCACCAGCGGGCCCTTGAGGTCGCCGCCGAGCTGCTCGACGGTCTCGACCTCCAGGCCGGCCCGGACCAGCCGCTCGGCCACGTCGCGGCCGGTCTCGCCGGCCGGCAGGTCGACGTACTCGCGCAGCCAGGAAAGCGGGACGCGCATCAGATCTCCATCCCGAACGGGAGGGTGAAGCGCACGTCACCCTCGACCATGTCGCGCATGTCGGCGACGTTGTGACGGTTCATCAGGATCCGCTCCAGGCCCAGGCCGAAGGCGAACCCGCTGTAGCGGTTGGGGTCCACGCCGCAGGCGACCAGCACCCGCGGGTTGACCACGCCGCAGCCGCCGAGCTCGATCCAGCCCTCGGAGCCGCAGGTGCGGCAGGGGCGGTCCGGGTTGCCGACCGACTCGCCGCGGCACACGAAGCACTGCAGGTCGATCTCGGCGCTCGGCTCGGTGAACGGGAAGTAGGAGGGCCGCCAGCGCAGCTCCAGGCCGTCGCCGATCAGGGTCGAGACCAGCTGCTCGATGGTGCCCTTGAGGTCGGCGAAGGTGATGCCCTCGTCCACCGCCAGGCCCTCGACCTGCCGGAAGACCGGGGTGTGGGTGGCGTCCAGCTCGTCGGTGCGGTAGACCCGGCCCGGGCAGACGACGTAGACCGGGGGCTCGCGGTGGAGCAGGGTGCGGGCCTGGACCGGGGAGGTCTGGGTGCGCAGCACCACGCCGGAGTCGGCGGAGCCGTCCGGGGCCTGGACGAAGAAGGTGTCCTGCATCGAGCGGGCCGGGTGGTCCGGGCCCAGGTTGAGGGCGTCGAAGTTGAGCCACTCGGCCTCGACCTCGGGGCCCTCGGCGACCTGGTAACCCATCGCGACGAAGGTGTCCTCGATGCGCTCGGCCAGCGTGGTCAGCGGGTGGCGGGCGCCACGCGGGGTGCGGTCGTAGGGCAGGGTGACGTCCACCGCCTCCTCGACCAGCACGCGGGCGTCCCGCTCGGCCTCCAGCTCGGCCTGCCGCTTGGCGAGCGCCTGGTTGACGGCGCCCCGGGCCTGGCCGATCAGCTTGCCGGCGGCGGCCTTGGCGTGCGGGGGGAGGGCGCCGATCTCGCGGTTGGCGAGGGACAGGGCGGAGCGGTCGCCGGTGTGGGCGACCTTGGCCTGCTTCAGCTCGTCGAGGCTGGTGGCGGCGGCGAACGCGGCGACGGCCTCGTCCCGGGCCGTCTCCACCACCTCGGGCTTGAGGGCCTCGACCTCGACCGGGTCGTACGACTTGTTGGGTGCCGACATCTCTATCTTCCCGTGCTCCTGCTCGTCCGTGCTCAGGTAAGGGGCTCGTGCCTTCGCGTCACGCCCGACGTGGCCGGGGCACGGGCAGCCGTTCTCCGAACGAGGGAGGCGGGGTGTCCGCGGCGCGGCCGCGCGGGGCGTTCCACAACGCCAAAGGTCGAGTGTAGTCGCAGCGCGTTGCGCGACCGCCGTCAAGCCCGTCCGGGGGACCGGCTACCGCATGCTCACAGCATGAAGTCGGGGATCCCGGCGGGCAGGATAAATCGGAACCGGGCGCCACCGCCGGGCGCGCGGTCGACGCGGATCGAACCGCCGTGGGCCTCCACGAGGCCCTTGACGATGTAGAGGCCGAGCCCGGTGCCGCCGCGCTTGGAGCCGCGCCAGAAGCGGGTGAAGACGCGCGGCACCGCCTCCTCGGGGATGCCGCCGCCTTCGTCGCTCACGGTGACCGCTGTTCCTTCCACGATGCGGGGCGGAGTGCCGGGGCGCTCCCAGACGGGGGCCTCGACGACCTCCTTGGCCGGTGCCACCTCGATGGTGACAGTCCCCTCGCCGTGGCGCACCGCGTTTTCCAGCAGATTGGCGAGCACCTGGTCGACCTTGTCGGGGTCGGCCCACAGCACGGTGAGCGGCTCGCTGACCCGGATGTCGAAGCGGTCCTCGGGGATGCCGGTGGCGACCTTGCGCTCGACGTGCCGGCGCACCGCGGCGGCCAGGTCGACGACCTGCTTGCGCAGCTCCAGCCGGCCGGCGTCGATCCGGGAGATGTCCAGCAGCTCGGCGATCAGCCGGGTGACCCGGTCGGCGTCGGCGTCCACCGTCTCCAGCATCAGCCGCTTCTGCCCGTCGGTGAACCGCTCCCACTTGGCGAGCAGGGTCGCGGTGAACCCCTTGACACTGGTGAGCGGCGAGCGCAGCTCGTGCGCGACGGTGGCGATCAGCTCGGCGTGGCTGCGCTCGGTGCGCCGGCGGGCCTCGGTGCCGCGCAGGGCGATCACCAGCCGCTCCAGCGGGCCTCCGGGGTGCGGGCGGACGTACCGGGCGGAGACCAGCACCTCGCGCCCGCCGGGCAGCAGCAGGTTGCGCTCCGGCTGGCCGGTGCGCACCGCCAGGCCGCCGTACGGGTCGGTCAGCTGCCACCAGCGGCGACCGTCGAGGTCCTCCAGCGGCAGGACGTCCTCCAGCTCGCTGCCGAGCGCCGCCTGCGGGGCGACGCCGGTCAGCCGGGCGGCGGCGCGGTTGAAGCAGACCACCCGGCCCAGTGCGTCGGCGACCACCAGGCCGTCCGGCAGATCGTCCGGGTCGAGCTCTGGCCCGCTGCCGACCATGGGTGTCCTCCCCGATTACCCACCGTGTCTTTCCCCCCACCGAGGCAGACCCTAGCGCCTCGCAGCGCCTGGTCATAGGTCCCGCGACGAGTTGCCGCCGCGGGCGGGCGCGCGGGTCAGCGCGCGGCGCGGCACCCGCCGGGCGAGCGCTGGGCACGGGCCGAGGCGTAGAGGCAGACGGCGGCGGCGGTGGCCAGGTTGAGGCTCTCGGCGTGCCCGTGGATCGGCACGCGCACGACTTCGTCGGTCAGTGCGCGGGTCTCCTCCGGGAGCCCCCACGCCTCGTTGCCGAACACCCACGCGCCCGGCGCGCCCAGGGTGCCCTCATCGAGCTCCTGGTCGAGGTCGCGCTCCCCCGCCCCGTCGGCGGCCAGCACCCGCACCCCGGCCTCGCGCAGCCGGCCGATCGCCTCCTCGACCGGCACGCCGACGGCGACCGGGAGGTGGAACAGGCTGCCGACGGAGGCCCGGACGGCCTTCGGGTTGTAGAGGTCGACGGAGGCGTCGGTGAGCACCACGGCGTCCGCGCCGGCCGCGTCGGCGGTCCGCAGCACGGTGCCGGCGTTGCCGGGGTCCCGCACGTGGGCGAGGACCGCGACCAGCTTGGGGCGGGCGGCCAGGACGTCGGCGAACGGGGTGTCGATGAACCGGCACAGCGCGACGATGCCCTGCGGGGTCACCGTGTCGCAGACGTCCGCGATGACCTCGTCGGTGGCGGTCAGCACCGGCAGCCCCTCGGCCAGCGCCGCCTCGACGATGCCGGCGTGCCGCTCGGCGGCCTCCGGCGTCACGTAGACCTCGACCACGGCGTGCTCGCCGGTGCCCGGCAGCCTGCCGAAGACGACGGCCTCCCGGACGGCCTGCGGGCCCTCGGCCAGGAAGCGGCGCTCCTTGGTGCGCTGGTTGCGCTTGGCCAGCCGGCGGGCGGCGACGACGCGCGGCGAGCGCAGGGAGGTCAGCAGGGGGGAGTCGGTGCTCGGCATGGTCTCGTTCTCTGGAGGCTCTGGAGGCGCTGAAGGAGGGCGTAAAGCAGGACCGGACCCGCAGGGGAGCCTGCGGGTCCGGTCAGAGCTCGACCGATCTCGGAAGATCAGGCGGCGTCCGCGGCGGCCTTCGGGGCGTTCACGTCGGCCGGCAGCGCCTTCTGGGCCACCTCGACCAGGGCGGCGAAGGCACCCGGGTCGTTGACGGCCAGGTCGGCCAGCATCTTGCGGTCGATCTCGACGCTGGCGGCCTTCAGGCCCTGCACGAAGCGGTTGTAGGTGATGCCGTTGGCACGGGCCGCAGCGTTGATGCGCTGGATCCACAGCTGACGGAAGTCGCCCTTGCGCTTCTTGCGGTCGTTGAAGTTGTAGACCAGCGAGTGGGTGACCTGCTCCTTGGCCTTGCGGTACAGGCGCGAGCGCTGGCCGCGGTAGCCGCTGGCGCGCTCCAGGATGACCCGGCGCTTCTTGTGGGCGTTGACTGCCCGCTTGACGCGTGCCACTTGATTACTCCTTGAGTTGGACCACGGACTGCTTCACGTGGTCCGTCATTCGAATGGGTCGGGAAGGATCAGCTGCCCCGCACGCGGCTCGCGCCGGGCGGGAGGGCGATCACTTGCCGAGAAGCTTCTTGATCTTCTTGGCGTCGGCGGGGGCCAGCTCGATCGTCCCGGCCAGCTTGCGGGTCAGCGTCGAGGGCTTGTGCTCCAGGAGGTGGCGGCGGCCGGCGCGCTCGCGCAGCACCTTGCCAGAGCCACTGATCTTGAAGCGCTTGCTGGCGCCACTGTGCGTCTTCTGCTTCGGCATTTCGCCGTATCTCCTCGTCGGTCCGTCCACGCCCGCGCGGTGTGCGCCGCGCGGGCGTGAAGGATGGATCTGCGGTGACCGGGCGGGGCGCCCCGTCACCCTGGTGGCCGGTCTCCCGGACCTCCTGGCCTCGGAAGGTCAGGCGCCCTGGGAGGCCTCGGCCGGCTGCTCGACCGGAGCGGCGGCCTCGGGGGCCTCCGCCTCGGCGGCGGCGTCCTGGGCCTCAGCAGGCTCGACGGCGTCCTGGGCCTCAACAAGCTCGGCGGACTCGGCCTCGACGGCGTCGTCCTCGCCGGCGGCGTCGGAGCCGGGGGTGCGGCCCTGACGCTCGGCCTTGCGGGCGTCGGCGGCGGCGCGGGCCTCGGCCATCGCCTCGGTCTTCTTCTTGTGCGGGCCGAGGACCATGATCATGTTACGGCCGTCCTGCTTCGGCGAGGACTCGACGAAGCCCAGGTCCTGGACGTCGTCGGCGAGCCGCTGGAGCAGACGGAAGCCCAGCTCGGGGCGGGACTGCTCACGACCGCGGAACATGATCGTGATCTTGACCTTGTCGCCCTGCTTGAGGAACCGGACGACGTGACCCTTCTTGGTGTCATAGTCGTGCGGGTCGATCTTCGGCCGGAGCTTCATCTCCTTGATGACCGTGTGCGCCTGGTTCTTGCGCGCCTCACGGGCCTTCATGGCCGACTCGTACTTGAACTTGCCGTAGTCCATGAGCTTGCACACCGGCGGCCGGGCGGTCGCCGCGACCTCGACCAGGTCGAGGTCGTACTCCTGCGCGAGCTCCAGCGCCTTGGCAAGCGGCACGATGCCGACCTGCTCGCCGCTGGGACCGACGAGTCGCACCTCGGGGACGCGAATCCGGTCGTTGATGCGGGGCTCGGTGCTGATGGGGCCTCCTCGGTTGCACCTTCTGCGATGCGGCCGTCGGACGGCGGTCGCACGTAGTGGACTCGACCACTGGGCGGGGCTTCATTCGTGCTGCGCTGTACCCGGCTCCGTTCGGCCGTTCACACCGCGACACGAAAAAAGCCCCGCTCGGTACAAGCGGGGCTCCACACAACCGGGGGCGGCACCCGGTGAGGGGCGCTGCGGCGACCGTCGGCGCGCTGGGCGCCCGTCGCGGACCGGGACCCGTCGACCGTGAGGCCGATCAGGTGGGAGACTTTCGCGGTTGCCCTCTCGGGCCTCCTGGGTGGAGCCTCCACTTGCTGGCCGGACCTCCGTGAGGACGTCTGGCCGGTCAGTCTCGAAGCATACAGCGCCAGGGGGTCGAACGCTATTCCGCCCCCGCGCGCCCCGGCTTGTACGCTCCCTCTGTACGGACACCGGCACGACGGAACGAGCCCCCCTTGAGCAGCGAGCCCACCCAGAACCCCGCCGCGGACGACGAGGCGATCGGCTTCGACGACCTCACCCGGGACATCGCCGAGGTCCCGGCCGTCGAGGTGATCACCACCGTCGCGGTGCACCTGATGAGCGCCGCCGCCGTGAAGTGCGGCCTCGCCGAGGGCGGCGAGAAGGACAAGGACCTCGACGAGGCTCGCAAGCTCATCACCGCGCTGGCCGGACTGGTCACCGCCGGCGCCCCGGAGATCAGCAACTTCCACGCCGCGCCGCTGCGCGACGGCCTGCGCTCGCTGCAACTGGCCTTCCGCGAGGCCTCGATCGTCCCGGACGCCCCGGGTGCCGGGCCGGGCGAGAAGTTCACCGGTCCGGTCTACTCCTGAGGCCACCGACGGCGGTCGGCCCG
>NZ_BAAAKJ010000391.1:498-5511 GCF_039527695.1 Kitasatospora putterlickiae | reverse complement strand
CGCCGCCGTGCTTGCGGTCCGGGGTCTCCACGATCAGCGGGACCCCGGCGGTCGCCGGGTGCTCGAACAGCTCGCGGAACGGCTCGGCGCCGATGAGACCGTCGCCGATGTTGGCGTGCCGGTCCTTGCGCGCGCCGACGGCGTCCTCGGAGTCGTTGGCGTGGATCAGCCGCAGCCGGCCCGGCCCGGCGGCCGCGACCAGTGCGTCCAGCGTCTCCCGGACGCCGCCCGGCGCCGCCAGGTCGTGGCCGGCCGCGAAGGCGTGACAGGTGTCCAGACAGACCCCGACCCTCGGGTGGCCGTCCAGCGCGTCCAGGTACCCGGCGAGGTCCTCCATCCGCGAGCAGAGCGAACGGCCCTGGCCGGCGGTCGGCTCCAGCAGCAGCCACGGCGCGTCGTCGCCGAGCGCGTCCAGCTCGTCCAGCAGCGGGCGGACGTCCGCCCGGACCTGCGCCATCGCCTCGGCCCGGCGCGAGCCGCCGTCCGGCGCCGCGCCGACCGCCGAGCCGGTGTGCAGGACGACGCCCAGCGCGCCGATCGCGTGGCCGCGCAGCAGCGAGTGGCGCAGCGAGGCGGCCGAGCGCTCGCGGGTGGCCGGGGTGTCGGAGCCGAAGTTGATCAGGTAGGGCGCGTGCACGTAGGCGGGGATCGCCTGTTCGGCGCAGGCGGTGCGGAACTCCTCGTCCTGCGCCGGGTTTCCGGCCGGGGTCGCCCAGCCGCGCGGGTTCGCCACGAACACCTGCACCGTCTGGGCGCCCACCCGGCGGGCGTACGCCAGGCCGGTCCCGGCCAGGCCCCGGGCGGCCACCGGCACGTGGGCGCCGATCGGGTTGCGCTCGGTCGGCCGGGGTGCGGCCGGGGACGACGGGCCCGGCGCGGCGGCGGTCGGCGCGGGGACCACGGGGGTGGCGGTGGCGGTGCTCATGGCTCCGAGCATGGCATGCGGCCGCCCGGATTCCCGCGCCCGGCCACTCCCACCCGATCGGGTGAACCGGCGCACCCCGGTCCTCCCCGGGTGGCGCGGGTCCCGTCCTGCTTCGTGAGAGCCGTTCGTGAGAGCCGTTCGTGAGAGCCGTTCGCGCGGGCCCTCCGCGAGAGCGGCCCTTCGCGAGGGCCCCGACAGCCGAGGAGGCACGCATGACCACCACCGAGCCCGTCCCGCCGGTCGAGACGGTCGACCTGCGGGACGCGGAGCTGGTGCGGAACCCGTTCGAGACCTTCGCGCGGATCCGGGAGCGGTCCCCGCTCGCCCGGGGCACCATCCCGGGGGTCGAGCCGTTCTGGATCGTCACCCGCTACCAGGACGTCCGCACCGTCCTCGCCGACCCGCGCTTCGTCAACGACGCCGCCACCGTGCCCGACGCCTGCCCCGCCCACCGCACCGCCCAGGTCTGGCGGGCGCGCGGCCTGCCGCCCGAGTGCGAGAAGTACCTGCGCGCCGGCGTGTTCGACGCGGACGGCGCCGAGCACCGGCGGCTGCGCGGCCTGGTCCACCCCTCCTTCACCGCCGGCACCGTCGGCCGGCTGCGGCCCGGGATCGAACGGCTCGCCGACCAGCACGCCCGCGCCCTGCGCGAGCACGCCGACGCCGAGGGCGTGGTCGACCTCGTCGCCCACTTCGCCTACCCGCTGCCGGTGGCCGTCATCTGCGAGCTGCTCGGCATCCCCGAGCCGGACCGGCCGCGGTGGCGCGCCTGGAGCTCCTACCTCGGGCGCGGCGCCGGCCCCGGGCTGGACGACGCGCTGCGCGCGATGGTCGCCGCCGCCCGCGAGCTGATCGACCGCCGGCGCGCCGAACCCGACGACGGACTGGCCTCCCGTCTCGCCGCCGCCGAAGGCACCACCCTGGACCCGGTCGAGACGGTCTCGCTCATCCTCAACCTGATCGTGGCCGGCCACGAGACCACGGCCACCCTGATCGGCAACGGGACGGCCGCCCTGCTCGCCCACCCCGAACAGCTCGCCCGGCTGCGCGCCGACCCCGGCCTGCTCCCGGCCGCCGTCGACGAGCTGATGCGCTGGTGCGGACCGACGCTCGGCGCGCTGCCGCGCTACGCCACCGAGGACGTGCGGCTGGCCGGGCGGCTCATCCGCAAGGGCGAGGCCGTGATGCCGATCCTCGCCGGGGCCAACCACGACCCCCGGGTCTTCGCCGACCCCGGGCGGCTCGACCTGGGCCGCGCCACCGCCCCGCACCACGACGTCCACCTCGGCTTCGGCTACGGCGCCCACCGCTGCCTCGGGGCGGTGCTCGCCCACGAGGAGGCGGTCGCCGCGTTCGGCGCCCTGCTGCGCCACCACCCCGGGCTGGCGCTCGCCGTCGCGCCGGCCGAGGTGCGGCGCGGCCCCAATCCGGTCGCCTGGCACCTCGCGGAGCTGCCGGTCCGGTTGGGAGCGGCGACGAGCTGACGGGCCACCACCGCGCGCCGTCCCGGACCCGCCCTGGACTCCTCCTGGGCCGGCCCCGGACACGCCCGGTCCGACGCCCCGTCAGCCCGGCAGCCCAACCCTGGTGGCGGGGGCACCCGCGCGCCCCTAGCGTCGATTCGGCCGACACCCCACCGGCCGTCATCCCCCGCTCACCTTGCGTCACCGTGCCGATGGCCCCCACGAGCGCGTCGGGGCTCCCACGCGGCGGCGTGCCAGAAAGACAGGTCATCACCCATGCCCACGCGACGGGTTCACCACCTCGCCGCGGCCACCGCCGCCGCCACCACCGCCCTGACCACCGTCCTCACCGCCGTCGGCGCCGCGCCCGCGCACGCCTCCGGCGAACTGCACGTGGTTCCACCCGGAGAATCGATTCAGCGGGTGCTCGACGCCGCCCTCCCCGGTGACACCGTGCAGCTGCTCCCCGGCGAGTACCGGGGGAGCCTCCGGATCACCACGCCCGGCCTCACCCTGCGCGGCGCCGGGCCGGCGAGCGTGATCCTCCCCGCCGAGTCGGCGGACGCGGCCGCCGCCGCACCCGCCCCCGCCCCAGCCGCTGCGGCGCCCCCCGCCGCCGAGGCACCCGCACCCGCCGAGGCACCCGCGCCGGCCACGTCCGCCGCCTCCGCCGGGGACCTCGCCGCGGCCTGCTCCACCGCCGGCCACGGCCTCTGCGTGGTCGGCACCGACGCCCGGCCGCTCGAAGGCGTCACCATCGAGGCGCTCGCCGTCACCGGCTTCCGCAAGAACGGCATCAACGCCACCGGCACCACCGGCCTGACCGTCCGCGCCACCTACGTCCACGACAACGCGCAGCAGGGCATCAGCCAGGAGAAGTCCACCCGGGGGGTGATCACCGCCAACGAGTCCACCCGCAACGGCCAGTCCGGCGTCTTCCTCGCCAACTCCGTGGACAGCGAGGGCGGCGCCGTCTCCACCGACGGCACCCTGGTCAGCGGCAACCGGCTCACCGACAACCGGATCGGCGTCACCGTGCGCAGGCTGCGGGACCTGAGCATCGAGCGGAACCAGATCCGCGGCAACTGCGGCGGGGTCTTCGTCGTCGGCGACGAGGGCGTGCCCCGGGCCGGCGCGCTCACCGTCACCCGCAACCAGGTCGTCGCCAACAACCGCTACTGCCCGCCCAACCCCCGCCTCGACCACATCCAGGGCGCCGGCATCGTGCTCACCGGCGCCGAGGAGACGTCGGTGACGGAGAACGAGGTCCGCGACAACGTGGGCGCCTCGCCGTTCTCCGGCGGCGTCGTGCTCGTCCACAGCGTGGTCGGGGTGGCCAACGCCCGCAACACGGTCGCCGACAACCTCGTGCTCGGCAACAGCCCGGCCGACCTCGCCGACCGCGACACCGGCACCGACAACGCCTTCGCCCGCAACCAGTGCTCGGTCTCCGAGCCGGTCGGCCACTGCTGACCGGCCGCTCCCGCCGCACCTCGAAGCCCCCGCGCCCTTCCGTTCCCGCAGAAAGCAGAGAAACGGTCCATGACCACCGCACCCGCCACCACCCCACAGGCCGCCATGCGCCTGCGGGAGCTCGTCTTCGGCGCCGCCTGCGCCGCCGCCGTCCGCGCGGCCGCCCGGCTCGGTGCCGCCGACGCGCTCGGCGACACCCCCGCCACCGTCACCGACCTCGCCGCCGACCTCGGCACCGAGCCCCGGCAGCTGCGCCGGCTGCTGCGCGCCCTCACCTGCTACGGCATCTTCGAGGAGCTCGACGGCGACCGCTTCGCCCACACCGAGATGTCCCGGCTGCTGCGCGAGGACGCCCCGAACAGCCTCCGCTACATCTCCCTGTGGTGCACCGAGCCGTGGACGTGGGAGGCCTGGCCGAGGCTGGACGAGGCGGTGCGCTCGGGACGCAACGTCTTCCCCGAGCTGTTCGGCAAGGAGTTCTTCGACTACCTGCACAGCGACGGGGGTGAGTCGGCCAAGGTCTTCGACAAGGCGATGACCACCTCCAGCCGGCAGTCCGCCGCCGACTTCGCCGCCTACCTCGACCTCACCGGCATCGACTCGGTGGTGGACATCGGCGGCGGCCAGGGCCACGTTCTCGCCAGCCTGCTGGAGAAGCACCCGGCGCTGCACGGCACCCTGCTCGACCTGCCCAAGGTGGTCGCCGGCGCCGACGCCCGGCTGCGTACGGGAGGCGCGTTCGCCGACCGGGCCCGGCTGGTCCCCGGCGACTGCCGGGAGGACATCCCGGTGATCGCCGACCTCTACATCATCAAGAACATCCTGGAGTGGGACGACGGGAGCACCCGCCGCACCCTGGCGAACGTGGTCGCGGTGGCCCGTCCGGGCGCCCGGGTGGTGGTGGTCGAGAACCTGGTCGACGACAGCCCCTCGATGCGGTTCACCACCGCCATGGACCTGATGCTGATGCTCAACGTCGGCGGCGCCAAGCACTCCGAGGCGAGCATGGTCCGGCTGATGACCGAGGCCGGGCTGGACGTGCGGGAGGTCCGCCCGGTCAACCCGTACCTGCACGCCTTCGAGGCCGTCGTGCGCGGCTGACCCGCCCGCTCGCCGCCGGTACGCCGCGACCGCCGGTCCCCCTCGTGAGGG
>NZ_BAAAKJ010000391.1:0-474 GCF_039527695.1 Kitasatospora putterlickiae | reverse complement strand
CTCACGCCGGGCGCGAGGACTCCAGGTGCGCGAAGACCACCACGTTGTCGAGGTAGTCCCGGCGCTTCTTGTCGTAGGTGCCGCCGCAGGTGATCAGCCTCAGCTGGGCGTCGGGCGTCTTCCCGTAGACCCGCTGGTCGGGGAAGGCGTCCTTGGCGAAGGTCTCCACGGCGTCGACCGCGAACACGGCGACCGTGCCGTCGGCCCGCTGGACCTCCACCTTGTTGCCCGGCAGCATCAGGCTGAGCAGCAGGAACACCGCCGGCCCCTTGGTGGTGTCGACGTGCCCGGCGACCACGGCGGCACCCCGCTCGCCGGGCGAGACGCCCTCCGCGTACCAGCCGACCAGGTTCTTGTCCTCCGGCGGCGGGGCGTTGAGCTGCCCGGAGGGGTTCAGGGTGAGGTCGGTGAACGGGGCGTCCACGTTGATCTGCGGGATGCGCAGCCGGGTCGGCCTGGACCGGTCCAGCGGCG
>NZ_BAAAKJ010000390.1:477-1744 GCF_039527695.1 Kitasatospora putterlickiae | reverse complement strand
GGGGAGCCGCCGTCCGCGCTGCGCGGCCCGGCCGGGTTCGTCCCGGTCCGGGTGCCGCAGGACTCCGCGGACGGCACCGAACCCGGCTGGCAGCGGCGGCCGTTCGACCCGGAGCTGGACACCAACCACCGGATCCTGGCGGCCCGGCCCGGCCTGCTGGAGAGCCTGGCGCCGACCCGGTGGGAGCGCGCCGCGCCCGGCCCCGGCCAGGTGGAGATCGAGATCGCGGCGGCCGGGCTGAACTTCAGCGACGTGCTCAAGGCGATGGGCGCCTACCCGGGCGCCACCGGGAGCGCCCCGCTGGGCGTGGAGTGCGCGGGCCGGGTCAGCGCGGTCGGCGCGGGCGTCGGGCGCTTCCGGGTCGGGGACCGGGTGATGGCCGTGGCGCCGTCCGCGCTGGCGGCGTACGCCACCACCGAGGCGCACCTGGTGGCGCCCCGCCCGGCCGCGCTGGACGACGAGCGGGCGGCGGCCGTTCCCGTCGCCTTCCTGACCGCCGTCTACGGGCTGGTCGAGCTGGCCCGGCTGCGGGCCGGCGAGACGGTGCTGATCCACTCGGCGAGCGGCGGGGTGGGCCTGGCCGCGCTGGCGGTGGCCCGCAGTCGCGGCGCGCGGGTGTTCGCCACCGCCGGGACACCGGAGAAGCGCCGCTTCCTGCGGGAACTCGGCGGTGTGGAGCGGGTGATGGACTCGCGCTCGCCGGCCTTCGCCGAGCAGGTCGCGGAGGCCACCGCCGGGCGCGGGGTCGACGTCGTGCTCAACTCGCTGACCGGGGAGGCGCTGCGGCGCGGACTGGCGCTGCTGGCGCCGGGCGGGCGGTTCGTCGAGCTGGGCAAGCGCGACGTCTTCGACGACAACCCGGTGGGCCTCGGCCACTTCAAGGGGAACCGGGCGCTGTTCGTGGTGGACCTCGACCACGCCTTCCACGCCCGGCCGGAGCTGCTCGCCGAGCTGTTCGCGGAGGTGGTGCGGGGCTTCGACAGCGGGGAGTTCGGGCCGCTGCCGGTCACCGTGCACCCGTTCGGCGAGGCCCGGGAGGCGTTCGCCGCGATGGCGCGGGCCCGGCACCTGGGGAAGCTGGTGCTGCGGCCCGAGCCGGTCCCGGAGATCGCGGTGCCGCCGAGCCCGGCGGTCGTCCGGGCGGGCCGCGCCGGCTACCTGGTGACCGGTGGCACGACGCCCGCCGCGCTGGCGGCGGCCGGGCGGCTGGCGGAGCTGGGCGCGCGCCGGATCGCCCTGGTCCGCTCCCCCGGCGCCGACGGCGGCC
>NZ_BAAAKJ010000390.1:0-413 GCF_039527695.1 Kitasatospora putterlickiae | reverse complement strand
TGCGCGCCCGGGGCGTGGAGGTGGCCCTGCCGGTCGCCGACCTAACGCGGGCCGGGGAGGCCGCCGCGCTGCTGGCCGACCTGGACGTGGCCGGGGTGGTGCACCTCGCGACCGCCCCGCAGGGCGCCGCCGAGGACGACCCGCTGGGCGCGGCGGCGGCCCTGGCCGACCAGGCCTGGCGGCTCCACCTCGCCACGATGGAACGGGAGTTGGACTTCTTCGTACTGTGCGACCCGGCCACCGGGGCGGGCCGGGAGACGGCGCTCGGCGCCGGTCTGGACGCGCTCGCCGCGCACCGCCGGGCGCTCGGACTGCCCGCGCTGAGCGTGGACGGCGAGGGCCTCGGCTCGCTCGGCCGGCTGCTGGGCAGCCCGGCCGCGATCGTCCGGGCGGCGGCCGGTGACGGCGCGCCG
>NZ_BAAAKJ010000389.1:0-5951 GCF_039527695.1 Kitasatospora putterlickiae | reverse complement strand
GCCGGAGCTGGTGCCGCTGCCGGCTCCCCCGGCCGAGCTGGTGCTGCGGCTGCGGCTCGGCCCGCGCGCCGACTGGTTCGCCCCGGACGCGGCGGCCCGGCTCGCCCGTGCGCCCTACCGGGTGTCCGCCGCCGGCAACCGGATCGCGCTGCGCACCGAGGGCCCGCCGCTGGAGCGCGCCCGGGAGGGCGAACTGCCCAGCGAGGGCATGGTGCTGGGGGCCGTGCAGGTCCCGCCGGACGGGCTGCCGGTGGTCTTCCTGGCCGACCACCCGACCACCGGCGGCTACCCGGTGATCGGCGTCGTACCGCCCGCCGACCTGGCCGCCGCCGCGCAGGCCCGCCCGGGCATCCCGGTGCGCTTCGCCGTCCTCCCGGGACGCCCGACTACCTGACCAACAGGGCCGCCGCGACCGCCCGTTGGCCTTCGTCGACGACCCGCCCGCCGTCCTCGACGTCCCAGAGCACGTTCTGCAGCACGCGGGCGAGGGTCCAGCGGACGGCGCGGTCACGGTCCAGGCCGAGGCGGTCGGTCATCAGGTCGAAGCGGCGGCGCAGGGCGCGCGGCAGGTCGCCGGTGGCGACCAGGTCGGACCAGCGGTTCCGCAGGGCGGGCAGGAGTTCGAACCCCGGGTCGCCGGCCAGCGGTTTGGGATCGATGGCGAGCCAGCGGGCCCGGGCGCCGGGGGTGGCCGGGGCGAGCACGTTGCCGTAGTGCAGGTCCCAGTGGAGCAGCCGGTCGCCCGGTTCGGGCCTGACCTCGCGCAGGGCGGCCGCGAGGTCGGCGAGCAGTCGGCGGTCGCCCTCCTCCGCGAGTTCGCCGCGCGCCCGCGGGACCCGCACGAGCATGCCGTCCGCGACGTCCGCCAGGGTCCGCACCCCGACGGGTGCCTGACGACAGGTCAATTCGCCCAGCAGGTCGGCGAGGACGGCGGTGGCGGCCAGGTCGTCGGGGACGGTGAGCAGGGAGCGCGCGGGGTCGAGGCGTTCCAGCAGCATCGAGCCGGTGGCCGGGTCGTGGTCGAGCAGCCGGACGGCGCCCCGGCCGTTCCAGGCGCGCAGCGCGAGCGGCTCACCGGCCGTCTCCTCGTCCACGGGCTGGAGCTTGAGGACGGCCCCCGTGCCGTCGGCCCGCCGGACGGGCAGCACCAGGCCGACCACGCCGTGCGCGGGCGCGCCGTCCACCCGCAGCTCCCAGCGCTCCGCCAACTCATCGGCGAGGGAGGGCAGTCGGTCGACCCAGGCCCGCCCCTCGGCCCCGAAGAAGTCGACGAGGGAGGCGGCCAGCGCCTCGGGGACCCGGATCGGCTCGGCGGACACGGGACGACCCTACGCCAGCGCCGCGGCGACGGTCTTCGCGAAGCCGTCCGGATTGTCGATCATGATGTTGTGCCCGCAGTCCGGCACCGCCTCCAGCACCACGCCCGCCGCCCGGAGCCGCTCCGCCCCGGGCAGCTCGCCGTCGGCCTCGGGGAAGAGGAAGGTGCGCGGCAGGTCCAGGCCGTGCAGCTGCTCGCGCAGGGCCGGCACGGTCGCCCGGCAGCGGTGGACGGCGCTGCGGTGGAGCGCCTCGGGGCCGGCCAGCCGCATGGTGGCCCACCAGAACGGGCCCGCCCACCGCTCCACCCGCTCCCGGCCGCCGGCCAGGAACTCCTCCTCGGTGAGGCTCGCGATGCCGCCGCTGCCCGGGCCCGGGCTGGGGGTGACCGGGTCGATGACGGCGTCGACCAGCACCAGCCGGGAGACCAGCCCGGGGTGCCGGTGGGCCAGCGCGATCGCGACCGCGCCGCCCAGGCTGTGGCCGATCACCTCCACCCGCTCCGCTCCGGCCGCGCGGACGGCCGCGGCGACGGCGTCGGCGTGCGCCTCCAGCGTGTAGGGGAAGTCGGCGGGCCGGTCGCTGATGCCGAAGCCGAGCAGGTCCAGCAGGAGCGAGCGGTGGCCGGTGAGCAGCGGGTGGGCGGCGGCCGCGGCGTAGTAGACCGGCGAGCTGGCGCCGAGGCCGTGCAGGTAGAGGCGGACGGGCTCCCGGCCGGGGATCTCCACCCAGCGGATCCGGTCGCCGTTCGGGGTGACGGTGGCGTCGCGCACGGTCGTGCTCCTTCTGCGGTCGTCGAGGGGTGGCGGCCCGGGCTCCTCCCGGGGCGCCGGAGAGACCATACCTCGATGTCGAGGTATAACAACATCGAGGTATCGGGGCGGAATCTGAGAGAGTGGCCCCATGCTGAAGCTCGCGATCCTCGGGTTCCTCCACGACCGGCCCCTGCACGGCTACGAACTGCGGCGCCACCTCGCCGCGCTCACCGGCCACGTGCGGCCGATCAGCGACGGCACGCTCTACCCGGCGATCAAGCGGCTGGAGGCCGACGGCCTGCTGGTGCGCGCCACCGAACCCGGCGCCGCGGCCGCCCCCCGGCACACCCTGCGGCTCACCGACGCCGGCCGGGCCGCCCTGCTGGACCGGCTGCGCGCCCCGGACGAGCTGGACGTCAGCGACGAGAACCGCTGGTTCACCGTGCTCGCCTTCCTGCGCCACCTGGACGGCGAGCCCGCCGCGCAGGCCACCGTGCTCCGGCGCCGCCTCGCCTTCCTGAACGAGCCGGCCAGCTTCTTCTACGACGGCGACCGGCCGGTGGACGCGGAGGAGGTGGCCGACCCGTTCCGCCGCGGGATGCTGCTGATCGCCCGCGCGACCACCACCGCCGAACTGGACTGGCTGCGCGCCACCCTCGCGGAGCTCGATCACCGGGACTGAGCGCGCACGCAGAACGCCGCGGCCCGTGCCGGCCCTCTGCGGAGGGGCCGGCACGGGCCGCGGCGTTCGATCCGGGCGGCGCGGGAGCGGTGGTCAGTGCTGGTGGTAGGCGTGGACCACCGCGTGGCCACGGCCCTTGCCGATCATCCACTTGTTGACCGGCACGGTCAGGACGAAGGCCAGGGCCAGGGCGCCGGCCAGTGCCAGCCAGAAGACGATGTCGGCGAGCCCCGCGTCCATCGCGCCGGGCACGGTCATCATCACGGTGTTGTCGATGATCTCCATGACGACGATCGAGACGGTGTCGGCGGCCAGCGCGACCTTGACGGCGGTGCGGACGTCCAGGCCGGCCTTGAGCACGCCGCGCATGGTCAGCGCGTAGCCGAAGACGAAGGCCAGCAGGACCGCGAGCACCAGGGTGGCGCCGTTGCTCAGCCCGAAGGCGGTGCCGAGCACCATGCCGAGGATCTCGCCGATGGCGCAGCCGGTGAGGCAGTGCAGGGTCGCCTGCGCCGCGGCCGCCCAGGTCACTCCCCCGCCGCCGTGGCCGTGGTGACCCGCGTGGCCAGGGTGACCGGCGTGACCGGCGTGGTCCAGGTGGCCGGCGTGCCGCTCATCGGAATGGTGCCCGTGGTGGGTGTGGTGCTCATGGCCGGCGTGCTGGGCGGGGTGCGCCATGTCGTCCTCCACGTGCTCGTTCCCTTGGCCGTGCTGCCCGGTTCGTCGATGACTCTATACCCCCCTGGGGTATACGCCAACCCCTTTTCCCACGCCCTCTTCCCACCCCGCGCCCACCGTGCTCGGATGGTTCGCATGACTGACGAGCGGCACGACCAGGGACAGGACCGAGGACACGACGAACGACGCGAGGGCTACCGGGGCACCGGACCGGGCGCGATCACCCCGGACGGCTGCGCCGTCGACCTGTACGCGCGGCTGCCCGTCAACGACGAGCCCGAGGTGATCGCAGGCGCCGTCCCGCCCGGCGCGAGCCTGCTCGAACTCGGCTGCGGCGTGGGCCGGATGACCCATCCGCTGCTGGACCTGGGCTTCCGGGTGACGGCGGTGGACGAGTCCGCCGAGATGCTGGCCCGGGTCCGCGGCGCGCGCACCGTGCGCAGCCCGATCGAGCGACTGGACCTCGGCGAGCGCTTCGACGTCGTCCTGCTCGCCTCCTTCCTGGTGCACGCCGGCAGCCTGGACGTCCGCCGGGGCCTGCTGGACACCTGCCGCCGGCACGTCGCCCCGGACGGCTGCGTGCTGATCCAGCGCGAGGGCGAGGACGCGCACACGAACGTGCCGCGCGAGCGCCCGCTCGGGACGGACGGGTTGCTGCGGGTGGCCTCGGCCACACCGGTCGCCGAGGGCGTCGACCAGGTGCACGTCGAGTACGAGTTCCCGGACGCGCGGTGGACCCAGACCTTCCTGTCCCGCCCGATGGGCCGGGCCGAGTTCGAACAGGCGCTCACGGAGGCCGGGCTGGCCGTCGACGAGTACCTCACCGAGGACCGGATCTGGGTGCGGGCCCGGCCGGTGGCCGTCTGACCTGCCGGGGGTCACCGGTCGCGGGAACGGCCCCCGGGGGTGGGGGCGGGCGACAGGTCGTCACCTGAACGGCGTAGCATCATCCGGACGCCGGGCCCGCGCGCGGCCCGAGCGCCGGGCGGGACCGGTGGTTCGCCTGCCATCGGGCCGCGCCGCTGGACCGCGCCGGCCGGTTCGCAGGGCCGTTCCCGCACCGACCAACAAGGAACGCTTCATGCGCATCGAGCGACGGATACCCCGGGCGGGTGTCCGGTGATCGACTGGTTCCACGGGGCCGTCCTCGGCCTGATCCAGGGGCTCACCGAGTTCCTCCCGATCTCCTCCAGCGCCCACCTCCGGGTCTTCCCCGCCCTGCTGAAATGGGAGGATCCCGGCGCGGCGTTCACCGCGGTGACGCAGCTCGGCACCGAGACCGCGGTGCTGATCTACTTCCGGCGCGACATCGCCTCGATCGTGAAGACCTGGACGCTCTCGCTGTTCCGGCCCGCGCTCCGCTCGCACCAGGACGCCCGGATGGGCTGGTTCGTGATCGTGGGCACCCTGCCGATCGGCATCCTGGGCAAGCTGTTCCAGGACACCATCGAGCACGACCTGCGCGATCTGCGGATCATCGGTGCCACGCTGATCCTGTTCGGCGTGATCCTGGCGGTCGCCGACCGCACCCGGGCCATCCGGCACGCCAAGCCGATCACCGACCTGACCCTGCCGCACGCCGCCGGCTACGGCATGGCCCAGGCGCTGGCGCTCATCCCGGGCGTGTCGCGCTCCGGCGGCACCATCAGCGCGGGCCTGCTGCTCGGCTACAGCCGCGAGGCGGCGGCCCGGTACTCGTTCCTGCTGGCGATCCCGGCGGTGCTGGCCTCCGGCGTGCTGGAGCTGTTCAAGATCGGCGAGGGGCCGGCGCCGGACTGGGGGCCGACCATCCTGGCCACCGTGATCGCCTTCGCGGTCGGATACGCGGCGATCTCCTGGTTCCTGAAGTACATCTCGAACAACAGCTTCACGCCGTTCGTGATCTACCGCATCGCGCTCGGCATCCTGATCATCGTCCTGGTCGCCGCCGGCGTCCTGGAGCCGGACGCCGGCGTGGTCGCCGAGTAGCGACGGACGAGAACGGCGTTCCACCCGGAGAGCCGGGAACGACGAAGCGGGCCGGTCCATCCTCCACGGATGGACCGGCCCGCCTCCGTCTCGACGGGGGCGCTACCGGCGGCGCTCACGGGCGGCGGTCAACCGGCCCCGGACGGCGGCGTGGACCTCGGCCTCCTCGGCCGGATCGGCGGCGAGGCGGCGCAGCCGCTCCAGCACGCGGGCGTCACCGGTGGTGGCGACGTGCCTCGCGGCGAGCTCCCGGGTGGACTCCTCGCAATCCCAGAGGCACTCGACGGCCGGCCCCTCGGGGAAGTGCACATCGGTCGCGGCGAGCGCCCGGGCGGCGCGGCCGCGCAGTTCCGAGGAGACCGCCTCCCCGTAGATGTGGCGCAGGACCGGGACGGCCCCGGTGGCGGCCAGCCGCCCCGCGCCGTCGACCAGCGTCCCGAGCCCGGAGTCGGCCCCGGACACACCGTGCAGCGAGACCCAGCGGCGCAGCCCGGCCACCACCAGCGGGCCGTCGGCGGGCTCCCCCGCGTCGGCCAGCAGCCGGACGGGGG
>NZ_BAAAKJ010000388.1:4685-7632 GCF_039527695.1 Kitasatospora putterlickiae | reverse complement strand
CGGCCCGAATTCGAGGGTGGTCGAAGGCCTTTGCCGGGCCGGAGCGCGCGCGGTGAGAGTGAGCCGGCGGGCCGGTGCGACCGGCCGCACCAGTGACCGTCCGAACACCACCGAGGAGTACCCATGAGCCGCTCGTTCAGCCTCCGGCTGCGTGTCACCGCCGTCGCCCTCACCGCCTCCGCCTGCGTCCTCGGCGGTACCGTCTCGGCCGCCCAGGCCGCCCAGACCGCCCCGGCCCGCGCCGAATCGGTCACCGCGACGGAGATGGCGAAGTTCATGGGCAGCGGAACCGGCGCTTCGATGGGCTCGGCCATCGAGAGCGCGGCCAACGTGGCCTACGTGTACGCCCAGGCGGCCGGCTGGCAGCGGAGCCAGTGCTACCTCCTCGGCTCCGAGGTCAGGTCGACCGGTACCGGCTGGTTCACCGCGGTCGCCCAGGTGTTCTGTCAGCGCTGACCCGCACTGACCCGCATCGCATTCCACCGGAAACTACAGAAGGAGACCACCATGACGTCGATGCTCGTCCGGGGCGGCGCCGCCCTCGTCCTCGCCGGCTTCGCCGTGCTCGCGCCGACCGTCGCGCACGCCACCGTCACCACCGCGGCCACCACCGGGGGCGTCGTCCAGGAGACGCAGCGGTTCGTCGGGTCCGGCTACGAGAACAGCCCCAAGGAGGCGAAGCGCGACGCCGAGAACGACGCCCGTCGGCAGGCGCTGCTCAACGGCTTCCTCAACGAGCAGTGCGTGCTGCTGTACGCCGAGTCCTACCGGCTCGCGCCCGGCTACTACGCCGCCAACGCCGCGATCAGCTGCACCCGCTGACCCCTGCGCCACCCCCGGCCCCGTGGGGGCCACGACCAGGCTGGTCGTGGCCCCCACGGGGCCGACCGGTTCCCCGTTCTCCGCGCGCGGGGTGGCGGCCCCGCCGTCACGCCGGGCGGACCGCCCGCAGCACCAGGCGCTCGGCGTTCTCGTCGTACGGGCGGCCGTCGAAGCCGCCGAACACCTCGATCCGCTCGAACCCCGCCTCCTCGGCCATCCGGCGCAGCTCCACCGCGCTGTAGACGAACCACACCAGGGTGGCGCGGGTGACGTGCTCGCCGCGCACCATCACCCAGTCGCTGCGCAGCCGCGCCCAGTCGTCCAGCACCGTGTCGGTCTGCACGACGAGGTCCTCGCCGCGCCGCACCACCTTCGGCGGGGTGACCCGGCGGGCCAGCAACTCCTTGCCGGCCAGGTCGAGGACGAGCGTGCCGCCGGGCGTGAGGCTGTCGTGCATGGTGCGCAGCACCCGGGCGTTGTCGGCGGGGTCCTCGAAGTAGCCGAAGGAGGTGAACATGTTGAGCACCACGTCGAACGCGCCCGGCGCCTCGTACGTGCGCGCGTCGGCCCGCACGAACGTCACCTTGGCGCCGGCCCCGTCGGCCAGTCGCCGCGCCCGCTCCAGCATCGGCGGGCTGAGGTCGACGCCGGTCACGGCGTGGCCGCGCCGCGCCAGCGGGACGCTGAACACGCCGGGCCCGCAGCACAGGTCGAGCACCCGGGAGCCGGCCGGGAAGTCCAGCAGCGGGGAGGAGCCGAGCAGTTCCTCGGCCTGCTCGTGGCGCTGCTCGGAGAACAGGAAGTCGTGGAACCCGGTCCAGAAGTCATCGTCCTGGAACCCGCCCGTCCGTGTCATGCGGCCTCAGTGCTCCTTCGTCGTCGTGCGGTTGGGGGTGGCGCCCGCCGGCGCGGGGGCGCAGCGCGAGCAGCAGTGGGGGCAGCAGCAGGCACTGGCCGGCGGCCAGCAGCCAGAACAGCCCGGTGTGGCCGCCCCGTTCGGAGAGTCCGTAGAGCTGTCCGCCGAGGACGCCGCTCGCGCAGGCGCCGAGTCCGGCGCCGAGCCGCTGCTGCCCGAAGACCACGGCGTCCGAGCGCGGGCTGCGGGCCAGCGCCTCCAGGTCGTTCTTGAGGAAGAGCACGATGTCGCCCAGGGTGATCAGCGCCCCGCCCGCCAGCAGCGCGGGCCGGGTGCCGGCGGCGAGCACGGCCAGTCCGGCGGCGAGCCCGGCGAAGCCGGCCGCCAGGGCGACCGGGTAGGGCATCCGCCCGATCGCGCCGGAGGCGAGCGGCTGCACCACGATGACCAGCGTGAAGCAGAGCAGCAGCACCAGGCTGTAGAAGGTGCCCGAGGCCCGCTCGACCGCGTACATCGCCAGGAAGTGCTGGAAGTGGAAGTACAGGTAGAAGGCGAGCGCGTTGGCCGCGAAGGGCAGCACCGCGATCCCGGCCAGCGGGCCCGGCCCGGTTCCCCTCTCCGGCTCCCGCCTCGGCGCGGCGCCGGCGGGCAGCCCCGCGTGGCCGGCGGTGACCAGCACGAACAGCGCCGTGGCGGCCAGGAAGAGGTAGCCGGGCGAGGAGAGCACGAACGGGCCGGCGATCAGCGGTCCCACCGCCATGCCCGCGTTGAGGGCGGCGTTGCCCGCCGACAGGAACGCCGGCCGGCGCGCGTCGTCGACGCCCCGCACCAGGTAGGCCTTGTTGGCGGGCAGGTACAGCGCGGCGCCGCAGCAGGTCAGCACGAGCGCGCCGACCGCCAGCGGGGGCCAGCGCAGCGCGAGCAGCAGGCCGACGAAGCCGGCCGTGCGGACGGTCAGCGCCCACAGCATGGTGCGCCGCAGCCCGATCCGCTCGGCCAGCGCGCCGCCCGCGATCCCGCCGGAGAACTGCACCAGGGAGGCCACCGCCAGCACGACGCCGACGGTGCCGAGGCCCATGCCGAGCCGCTCGTGCAGGAAGACCGACATGAACGGCAGCACCATGAAGCTGCCGAGCGGGATCAGGAACGAGCTGAGCAGCAGGAACCGCAGCGGCCCGTCGAGCGTGCCGAGTGCGGCCCGCGGCCCCGCCGGGCCGGCGGTGCGGTCAGCCGCCATCGGCCCCGCCGTCCCCGCCCCCGCCGCCGGGC
>NZ_BAAAKJ010000388.1:0-4649 GCF_039527695.1 Kitasatospora putterlickiae | reverse complement strand
TGGCGGCGGCCACCGCGTGGTGGGTGGCCAGCTCGGCGGTCTCGCCCTCCGCGTAGACGATGCCCGCGTAGCCCCGGCTGTCGGCCAGGTGCTCGACCAGGTCGCCCGGCGACCTGACCGGGTACCAGGCGGGCGAGCCGGGCAGGCCGGCCAGCCGGTCCAGCCCGGCGACGCCGGTGTACACCCCGGGCGCGGCCGGGTAGCCGAGCACGAAGGCGACGGCGGGCCCGCCGGGCGGTTCGGCGTCCATCAGGGCGGGGCGGCGGCCGAGCGCGGCCTCGACCAGCGCCTCGTAGACGTTGACGCCGAGCGCGCGGCACAGGCCCTCGCCGACCAGTGCGCCGCCGATCCGCGGGTTGATCTCGACGATCTCCGGGCCGTCGGCGGTCAGCACGAACTCCACGTGCGCGAAGCGGTCGGTGTAGCCGACGGCGGCGAGGACGTCGCCGAGCCACCGCTCCAGCGCGGCCCGGCGCGGCTCCGGGAACGCCACCGGGAACGCCGTGATCTCCTCCCGGAAGTGGGGCTCGGGCGACATCAGCCGGCTGGAGACGCCCAGCAGTCTGGTCCGGCCGTCCCAGCCGAGCGTCTCGGCGCTGTACACCGGCCCGGCGACGTACGGTTCGGCGAACAGCCGGCCGCGCAGCTCCCGCCCGGCGGCCTCGGCGAGGACGGCGTCCAGCTCCGCCGGGTCGCGCACCAGCCAGACGTTCTGGCTGCCGGTGCCCGCGGTGTCCTTGAGGACGGCGGGCAGGCCGGGCTCCTTGAGGAGTGCCCGCGCCGTCGCCGGGCCGGTCCCGGTGACGGGTACCGCCCGGCCGCGGGTCAGCCCGGCCTCGTACAGCCGGCGGCGCACCGCCGACTTGTCGCGGGTCAGCCGCAGCACGGCCGGGTCGAGGCCGGGCAGGCCGAGCCGTTCGGCGAGTTCGGCGGCGACCAGCGTCCAGGTGTCGGTGGAGCTGATCAGACCGCGCGGCCGCGGGGAGCGCGCCAGCAGCGCGGTGAGCCCGTCCACGTCGAAGGTGTCGGTCTCCACGACGTCCAGCGCGTGGGCCGGCAGCCGCTCCAACTCGTAGGTGTAGTAGGAGCGGTCGCGGGTGAGCAGGGTCAGCCGCTCGCCGAGCGCGTCGGCGGCCCGCACCAGGTGGCCGAGGCCGAAGGTGAGCGATTCCAGGCAGACGACGCTCATGCCGCCCGCTCCTCGCGGTGCGGCGGGCACGCGGTGCGCCGCCAGGCCATCGTGGACCAGGGCATGGACATCTCCTCGGGGGCGGAGACCTCGACCGGTTTCAGCGCGGCCGGGTCGGGGGCTTCGGCGTGCCGGGCGAAGACGCGCTCGACGTAGCGGTGGCCGGTGTCGGCGCCGATCACCAGGTGCAGCCGGTCGGGGTGGCGGCGCGCCTCGTAGGCCGCGGCCAGGTAGCCGGCGCCGGTGGACAGCCCGGCGAAGACGGCGTGGTCGCGCAGCAGGGCGACGGTGCCCGCCATCGCGTGGGTGAAGTCCAGCCAGTGGATGCCGTCGTAGAGGTGGTGGCGGACGTTGTCGAAGACGATGGAGGAGCCGATCCCGGCGATGATCGCCTCCGGGTCGTGGTGCCCCTGGCTGCCGAAGGTGACGCTGCCGAAGGGCTGCACGCCGACCAGCCGCACGGACGGGTCCACGGCGCGCAGCCGGGTCGCCACCCCGCCGGTCGAGGCGCCGGAGCCGACGCCGCCGACGACGGTCAGCGCGGCGCCGGGGAAGGCGGCCGTGATCCGGTCGGCGACCTCGTGGTAGCCGAGGTAGTGGACGTCGTCGTGGTACTGCCGCATCCAGTGCCAGTCCGGGTGCTCGGCGAGCAGCTCGCGCACCCGTCGTACCCGCAGCTCCTGG
This sequence comes from Kitasatospora putterlickiae, assembly GCF_039527695.1. Lineage (NCBI taxonomy): Bacteria > Bacillati > Actinomycetota > Actinomycetes > Kitasatosporales > Streptomycetaceae > Kitasatospora > Kitasatospora putterlickiae. The sequence goes on along the minus strand of NZ_BAAAKJ010000388.1, from coordinate 2,776 downwards.
TCCAGCTTGAGGTCGCGGGACGGCACGACCTGTTCCACGGTGGCGCCGAGGATCTCCAGCTGGGCGCGGGTGGTGGCGTCGACGGTGGTGGACGCGACGATGTGGCAGCGCGTGCCGTGCCGGTGGCAGGCGAGCGCCAGGGCGTAGGCGTAGATGCCGCTGGAGCTGTCCACCAGGGTCTGCCCGGGGCGGACGGTGCCGCGTTCCAGCAGGTGGCGGACGGCGGCGAGCGCCGAGTAGATCTTCATCGACTCGAACCGGACCAGCACGAGGCCGTCGGTGAGCCGGACGAGGTCGGGGACCTTCAGGGCGTCGGCGATGTGGGGGTGGATCACCTGTAGCCTCCTTGGGCGAAGGAACACTGGTGGCCGAGCGAGTGGAAGAACGCGGACAGGTCCGACTTGAGCGCGGCGTCGGGGCGTCCGGGGAGCAGGTAGCCGATCAGGCAGCCGGTGTGGGCGACGAAGATCCCGTCGGCGCCGAACTCCTCGCGGTGGGCGAGCAGCGCGTCGAACGTCGCTTTGGGGAGCACCCGTTGGGAGAGCGCGGCGCTGGCGGTGGCCGTCCGCGCGACGGCGGCCGGGTCGCCCTCGGCGAAGCCCTTCAGCAGGTCGGCCAGGCAGCGCCGGTACTCCTCGCCGTGCCGCCGGTAGTGCCCGAGCAGCAGGTCGGTGACGGCGGCGGTGTCCACCGTCCCGGGCTCGGTGATGTACGCGGTGTGGAAGCCGATGCCGGTGCCCAGCCGCCGCACCACCCGGTGCCGGCCGCTCAGGTGCAGGGCGAACTCGTCGAGGAAGACGCTGTCGGCCCGTTCGATCTCGCGCAGCACGGCGAGCACCACGCCGGTGTCGTACGGCAGCGCGAAGATCCGGAACAGGCAGCGCAGCGTCGCCACGATGTCGGCGGTCGAACTCGCCATGCCCACACCGACGGTGAGCTCGGAGTGCACGCACCAGCGGCCCGGCGGAAGGGTCAGCCCGAAGCGCTCCAGGAACAGCCGGGCCGCCATCGCGGCCTTCGCCCCGAGCGGCAGCGGGTCCGGCGGGTCCGTCCCCGGGGTGAAGTGCACCCAGGAGTGGCGGTCGACGGGGAACGACACCACCGCGATGTCGGGGCGGGACCCGGCGCGCAGCGGTCCCTGGTAGAGCTCGCCCAGGGTGCCGTGGCAGACACCGGAGAGCGTGCCGCCCGGCGGCGGGGCGGACCGGGCCCCTCCGGTGGGGGTCACCGTCGCGCCGTCCGGGCCCGCCGGGGGCGGGCCGGTGGGCGCCCGGTGCGGGCGGGCGGAACTCGCGCGGTCACGGACACGTCCTCCTCCTCGTTCCGAGCCCGTGTCATGACCGGTGGAGGAGCGCACGGCGTGTCGTCGCACGCCGCGCAGCCGTCCGTACCGCCGACCCAATCCACGAGGTCACCGTGCACAGCCCGCACGTGGGGGTGCGGGCGCAGCGGCAGGTCTTCGGACTCGCGGGCCGGTGCGCCGACGGATCGGCGCACACCTACCGGCCGTCGCTTCCCGGGCCGGGGCGGAGCCAGGCCCAGTGCTGTTGACGGCTTTCGTTCCCACTCACCGCTGCGGGACAGTCCCGGTTTCCCACCGGGTTCCCTCTTGCGTCGCGCCGCCGAAGTCCGGTCGGTCGGGAGGCGCGAACCGGCTGCGGACACGAGCATACGGGGGCTCGCGCTCCGGTGGCAGGGCGCGTGCGGGCGCTTGTCCGAATGCGAGCGGTCCGGGGCCGGGGCGTCCGGCGCCGTGGCGGGAAGGCCGTCGGTCCACGAGGCACTCTGGCCGGATACGGGCTCGGCATGTCCGCGCCACTCCGCCACACTGGTGCGTCCCATCCCCCACAGCGCACCGCCCCACCGGTGTGCCCCCGCTCCGGAAGGTCCACCATGCCACCTGAGACGACGCCGGGGGACGACAGCCCGGACACCCCGCCCGCCGCCGGGAAGCGGCCCGCCGAACGCGTCGCCCTCCGCGCCGACCTGAGGGCCGCGCTGCCCGACGCGAGCGCGGCGGTCGGCGTCACCGTGGCGGTGTTCGTGCTGCTGTACGTCCGGATGGACGCGGGCACCTCGGCGACGGTGGCGGTCATGCCGTTCATGGACGACGCGCGCACGTACTGGATGTACCTGCTGAGCCAGGCGTTCGGCTGGTCGGGGCTGCTGTGGGCCTGGGGGACGGTGGTGCTCGGGCTGCTGCTGTCCGGGCCGCGGCCCGAGCGGCTGCCCGTCGCCCGGCAGACCCTGGAGCGCTGGCACCGTACGACGAGCCTGACCACGACGGCCCTGATGTTCGCGCACGCGCTGATGTTCGCGGCCGAACTCGTGCGCTACGAGGCCGAGTCGGCGTGGGGCGACCGGCTCTGGTCGGGGTTCGCCGACAGCTTCGTGCCCGGCTGGTACGACTCCGGCACCGGCCGGACCGCCATCCCGCTCGGGCAGGGCGCGCTCTACCTGGCCGTGCCGCTCGGCCTGCTGTTCTACCTGCGGCACCGGATCGGGCCGAACACCTGGCGGCGGCTGCACCGCTTCGTGGTCGTCGTCTACGTGCTGAGCGTCTGGCACACCCTGCTCTACGGGACCAACGTGTGGTTCGGCGAGTGGCCGCGCACGGTCCTGTGGCTGCTGCAGGTCCCGCTCGCCGTGCTGCTGCTGGTCCGGCTGCTGCGGCCGGCCCGGCGGGCCGAGCGGCTGGGCACGCCGGGGCGGGGCGGGGTCCGGTCGCTGCCGGCCTGGGTGGTGCGGGCGCTCGGACGGGTGGCGGTGGCGGCCG
>NZ_BAAAKJ010000387.1:8108-12831 GCF_039527695.1 Kitasatospora putterlickiae | reverse complement strand
CGCCACCAGCGCCTCCCGGGACGCCGAGCCGACCACCTCCGCCGCGCTCACCCCGTACGGGCGCGCCGCCCGCGCCAGCACGGCCGGGGCGACGCCGCCCGGCACGCCCTGCACGGCCCGCGCCGCCTCGCCAACCGTCGCGCCCGCGTCGACGGTGACCAGCGGGCCGGCCCCCGCGAGCAGCGTCCGCAAGCTCCCCCGTTCCCACACCCCCGGCTCCGGCTCCTCCAGGAAGCCCCACTGCCGCATCCACGCGTCGCTGTGCACCTTGGACAGGTAGGAGCGGCCCGAGTCCGGCAGCAGCACCACGACCAGGTCCTCCGGCCCCAGCCGGCGCGCCACCCGCAGCGCAGCCGCCACCGCCGTGCCGGACGACGGCCCGGCCAGGATGCCCTCCTCGCGCGCGAGCCGGCGCGCCGTCAGCAGCGACTCACGGTCCGGGATGCGCTCGAAGGCGTCCGCGACGTCCTTGCGGTAGGCCCGTGGCCAGCGGTCCTCGACGGTGTCGGGGTGGATGAAGTGGCCGATGCTCTCGACGTAGTACGGGCTGCCGTCGCCGCCGCCGTAGACGGAGCTCTCGGGGTCGGCGCCGATCACCGTGACCCTGCCGCCGGAGACCTCCTTCAGGTGACCGCCGGTGCCGGTGATGGTGCCGCCGGTTCCGACGCCCGCGACGAAGTGGGTCACCCGGCCGCCGGTCTGCTCCCAGATCTCCGGGCCGGTGGTGCGGACGTGGGCGTCGGGATTGGCCTGGTTGTCGTACTGGTCGGCGAGCCAGGCCCCGGGGATCTCCTCGGCGAGCCGGCGGACGACGTTGAACAGGTGCGCCGGATCCTCCAGCGGCACGGCGGTCGGGGCGAGCACCACCTCCGCGCCGTACGCCCGCAGGATGTCCGCCTTCTCCGGCGACGCCCGGTCGGCCACCCCCGCGATCACCCGGTACCCGCGCCGGCGGCCGACGATGGCCAGGCCGATGCCGGTGTTGCCCGAGGTCGCCTCGACGATCGTTCCGCCGGGCGCCAGCAGCCCGTCCCGCTCGGCGGCCAGCACCATGGAGAGCGCGGCGCGGTCCTTGACGCTGCCGCCGATGCTGAGGAACTCGGCCTTGGCGTAGACGGGCGCGGCGAGGCCGGCGCCGAGGCGGGCGAGGCGGAACAGGGGCGTGCCGCCGATCGCGTCGAGTACGGATTCGTGCACGGCGGGCCTGGTCGGCATGGCGGGCTCCTCTACTCGGTGTCCGACGGGTGGTGCCGGCGCGTACGCCGGACCGCCTCCGGGGGGCCGGGGGCGGGGGCCGGGGGCGGGACCGGCCTCAGAGGGTCGACGCCCCGTCCGGCCGGGGTTCCGCCGCCGGCCGGGGTTCCGCGGTGGGCCGGGGCACCTCGAACTGCGGGATCCGGTAGGCGAGTCCCTCCGGTTCCCCGATGTCCGCCCAGCGCCAGGCCTCCGCCCACCACTGCGGGCCGCGCACCAGCGGGCGGCCGGCGAGCGCGAGGTGCAGGGCGAGCGTGGAGCGGGCGTAACCGTGCACCCAGCCGTCAGTCTGCCGGTAGGCGGCGGTCTCGTCCAGGCGCAGCCGGCCGCCCTCGCTCCCGGCCGCGAGCAACGGGGTCCAGTCGGCCTCGCCAGGGTCGGGCGACGGACGGTCGGCGACCAGCAGCACCAGCCGGCCGTCCTCCTCCTGGACGCGGTAGGGAGGGAGTTGAGGCATCCGGGCGAGGCCGATGGCGTGCTTCCAGGAGACCGTCCACAGGCCGCGCCGCAGGTAGTAGCGGACGGCGCGCCGCCAGGTCCAGTGCGCCTCCAGCCGGTAGCCGGGCAGGCCCTCGGCGGTGGCGGCCCGGTAGACCCGGTCGAGGGCGGCCGCCGCCAGGCCACGACCACGGGCCGAGGGGCGGAGGTAGAGCGAGGAGACGGCCAACTGGCCCGGTCCCCTCGTCCAGTTGTCGACGGCGATGGTGCCGACGGGCTCGCGGTCGTCACCGTCCAGCAGCCAGTACCGGCGGCGGTACAACTCGCCACCGGGCCACTCGCGGCCGCTCTCGCCGAGCCGCTCACGCAACCGCCGCTCCTCGCCCGGGCCGATCGCCTCCGGCTCGACGCGCTCGCCCAACTCGCCCTCGGCGCACGAGACGAGGTCCCAGAGCGCGAACCCGCGCCCGTCCCCCTCCCCCACCGCCCGCATCCCCGGCTCCCGGGCCAACCGCTCCTGCGCCCGACCGACCGCCTCATCCCAGGACCTCGCCACGCGGTCCACGATAGCGAGCCACCGGCACCGAAGGTAATTCAATGGACACCGAACGTGAGATCGGATACGAATTCCCTTGTTCGGAAAGCCCGCTGACGAGGCGATGCCGAGCACGACGACGAGGACGGAAGGCCCAGGACGAGGAGGAGCCCACTCCCATGCACACCGACCGCACCCACGACGCGATCCTCCGGACCCGCGGGCCGCCCCGACCGCCCGCCCGGTGGTAGGGGAAACCCGACCAGAGGACTCGACCTGACCGTCATGACCTCGCCGAGCCGCGCCGCTGCAATGAAGTGGTGCCGATTCACCGAGCCCGTACCCCGCTTCCGCCCGTCCCCAGCCGCGCCGACCGCGTCCGCCGCGTCCCCCGTCCACCGGGTTCCTCCCGTCCGCCCCGCCCACCCGGCGGGCGGAGGGCGCTGTGGTGCGGCGGCTGGCTGGTCGCAGCCGGGTGGGCGGGGGCGTTCCCGCTCGCCTCCGGGCTGGGACCGCACCGGAGTTGGGGACTGCTCGCGGCCGTGGGGTACCTGGTGGCGGCGGTCACCGTGCTCACGCTGCCCTCGCGATGGGCACGCGCCGGTTCGGTGGCGGTCGCGCTGACCGGTGCGGTCCTCGCGCCGCTGCTCGTCCTGGTCGTGACCGGGCACGGGCAGAGCGAGGTCGTCGTCATCGAACGGTCGGGCGAGCTGCTGCTTCGGCACGGGACGCCGTACCTGGCCGAGCCGCGGACGGTCGCGGAGTACACCCCCTACCTGCCCGGGATGGCACTGTTCGGGCTGCCCCGCGCCCTGTTCGGAGCGGATGGGTGGCCGGCCCGGCTACTCGGCGACGCCCGCCCCTGGTGCGCCGCCGTGTTCCTCGGCTGCCTGGCCGCCGCCGTCCGACCGCCCCGGCACGACGGGCGTACGGCCGGCCTGCGCGCGGCCGTCAGCGGAGCCGGCGGCGGCCCGAACGTGCCCGTCCTCGCGGTGGCCGCGCTGGTCGCCTCGCCGCTGGTCGCGCTGCCGCTCTGCGTCAGCGGGGTCGACCTGCCACTGACCGGCCTCTGCGTGCTCGCGCTTGCCCTGGCCGGCCGGGGCCGGCCGTTCGCCACCGGGTCGGCCCTCGCGCTGGCCTGCGCGCTCAAGTGGACGGCCTGGCCCGCGGTCGCGGTGGCGGTCGCCCTGCTCGCCGCCACCGTCGGACGCCGGGCGGCCCTGCGAGCGCTCGCCACCGCCGCCGTCGGCACGGCCGCGCTCGTCCTCCCCTGCGCGCTGCACGCACCGGGGCCGTTGATGGAGCAGGTGTTCGCCTTCCCCACCGGTCGCGGCGCGCTGCCCACCCCGGCAAGCAGCCCGCTGCCCGGCCGCCTGATCGCCGGGCTCGGTCCCGGCGGCTGGTACGCGGCGCTCGGCCTACTACTGCTCGCCGGACTCGCCGTCGCCGTGTCCCTCCTCCGACACCCGCCCCGGAACGCCGTCGCCGCCGCCGACCGGCTCGCCCTCGGCCTCGCCCTGGCCTTCCTGCTCGCCCCCGCCGGCCGCTTCGGCTACCTCGCCCTGCCCGCCGTCCTGGTCCTCGTCCCCCGCCTTCCCAGCCTCCGCCTCCTTCCCCGCTCCGCCCTCTTGTCCCGCCCGTCCCGCCAGCCCCTCCCGTCCCGCCCGGTCCTCGCGCGTTCCGCCCCGACCGCGGCCCCTCGCCCCCGCACACCCAAGGTGGTCCCCGCCCCATGACCGGCACGCTCATCGTCACCAACGACTTCCCGCCCCGGCAGGGCGGCATCGAGACCTTCGTCCACGCCATGGCCACCCGGCTGCCCGCCGAGGAGGTCGTCGTCTACACCTCGGACGAACCGGGCGCCGCCCGCCACGACGCCGCGCTCCCGTTCCCGGTGATCCGCGACCGGACGAAGACGCTCCTCCCCACGCCCCGGGTGACCCGCCGGGCCGCCGAACTCGCCCGGACACACGGCTGCGACCGGGTCTGGTTCGGCGCGGCCGCCCCGCTCGCCGCGATGACCCCGGCGCTGCGCCGGCAGGCCCCCGGAATCCGGCGGACCGTCGCCACCACGCACGGCCACGAGATCTGGTGGGCCCGCACCCCCGTCGCCCGGCGCCTGCTGCGGCGGATCGGCGACAGCGTCGACGTCGTCACCTACCTCGGCACCCACACCCGCGACCGGATCGCCCCCGCGCTCGGCCCCTCGGCCCGCCTCGAACGGCTGGTGCCGGGTGTCGACACCGAACTGTTCCGCCCCCGGCCCCGGCAGGCCGGCCCGCGGGCGCCGGTGATCCTCTGCGTGGCGCGGCTCGTCCCCCGCAAGGGCCAGGACACCCTGATACGGGCGCTCCCGCTGATCCGGCGCACGGTGCCGAACGCGGTCCTCGTCCTGGTCGGCCAGGGGCCGGACGAACAGCGCCTGCGCGAGCTCGCCCGCCGGCTCACCGCCCCCGGCGCCGTGGTCTTCGCCGGCGGCCGCGACCACACCGACAC
>NZ_BAAAKJ010000387.1:0-8015 GCF_039527695.1 Kitasatospora putterlickiae | reverse complement strand
CCCCGGACGCCGTGCTCGACGGCGTCAACGGCACCGTCGTCAACGGCCGCGACCCGTCCGCCGTCGCCGGCGCGATCGCCCGCGTCCTCACCGCCCCCGCCCCCGACCGCGCCCGCATGGCCACCGCCGGCCGCGACTGGGTCCGCACCGAATGGTCCTGGGACACCACCGCCCACCGCCTGGCCACCTTCCTGGCCGAGGAAGGCCCTCCCCCGCCCCGCCGCCGGGTCGACCACGAGGACCCGACACGCCGGTGACACCGGCTCAGGCAACCGGCCACGGCCCCAACCACCCGACGGCAGGCCCTCCCCCGCCCCGGCCACGGACCGACCGACCCACCTCCCACCGGGCACCCCACGCACCGCACACCCTCACCCGCCGACCGGCCGAGACGACGTGTAACCCGGGTCCGTCCGGTCAGGCCTGGCCGGCTCCGCCCCGCTCCGAAGGCTCCTCGGCCGAGGTCCCGGAATCCGGGTCCGGGTCCGGAGCCGGGCCGGGGTCGGATTCCGGGCTGGGGTCCGGCCCCGGGCCCTGCCTGGGCGGGCGGCCGCGCCGGGGGATCCGGGCGGCGCCGCCGGGCATCCGGCCCGCGTCGGCAAGGGCGCGGCGGAGCAGGAACTCGATCTGCGCGTTGGTGCTGCGCAGGTCGTCCGAGGCCCAACGGGCGAGCGCGTCGTGAACTGAAGGGTCCAGCCGCAACAGGAGCTTCTTCCGTTCCGTCGCCAAGGCCTCGCCTTTACTGGTAGAGGGAGCCCGTGTTCACGACGGGCTGGGTGCCGCGGTCGCCGCAGAGCACCACCAGGAGGTTGCTCACCATGGCGGCCTTCCGCTCCTCGTCCAGGTCCACGACATCGCGTTCGGCGAGCCGGTCCAGCGCCTCCTCGACCATGCCGACGGCGCCCTCGACGATCAGCCGGCGTGCCGCGACCACGGCCCCCGCCTGCTGGCGCTGGAGCATCACCTGTGCGACCTCCGGAGCATACGCGAGCCTGGTGATCCGGGACTCCACGACCCGTACACCGGCCGAGGCGACCCGGGCGGCGATCTCCGCGGAGAGCTTGCGGGCGACCTCCTCCGCGCCGTTGCGCAGCGACAGCTGCCCCTCCTGGTGGGCGTCGTACGGGTAGCTGGTGGCGATGTGCCGCACGGCCGTCTCGGTCTGGATGGCGACGAAGTCGGCGTAGTCGTCCACCTCGAAGACCGCCATCGCGGTGTCCTCGACCTGCCAGACCACCACGGCGGCCATCTCGATCGGGTTGCCGTCGGCGTCGTTGACCTTGGCGGTCTCGGTCTCGTGGTTGCGGATCCGGGTGGATATCCGGCGCCGGCTGGTGAACGGGTTCAGCCAGGTCAGGCCCGCTGCGCGGACGGTGCCCCGGTAGCGCCCGAGCAACTGGACCACCCGGGCCTCACCGGGCGAGACCACCGTCAGGCCGATCGTCATCAGCAGCGAGCCGAGCGCCAGCAGCGGTCCGGCGACCAGCAGGGCGATCCCCGCTCCCCGGCCGCCGTCGGAGAGTTGGACGCCACCCGCGACGGCGGCCCCGACCCCGGCGACCAGGCCGAGCAGCGTCGCGCCGAGCATCGGCAGGCCGGCCCGTCCGGTGATCACCCGTTCGGTCATCACCGGGGCCGGGAGGTCCAGAACGGGGCCGTCCTCGACGGGGAAACGCGGTGTGGTCATGGGAGCGACTCCTTCGGCGAGCATCGGCATCCGATGGCAAAGTGATATCACTTTTTCGCGTCGCCGCGCCATGACCCGTCTTGGGGGTGAAGCGGGGCGCGGTGAGGCCCTGGCCCGCGAAGTCGCCCGTCCCGGCTACTCGCCGCGCAGGTCCGCGAGATGGGCCAGGACGGCGAGGACGCGACGGTTGCCCTCGACCGGATCGAGGTCAAGCTTCATGAAGATGTTCCCGCAGTGCTTCACCACGGACGCCTCGGTGATGCTCAGCCGGGCGCCGACGGTCTGGTTGTTGAGGCCCTCCGCCACGAGCCCCAGCACCTCGCGCTCGCGCGGGGTGAGCCGGGCGAGCGGGCGGTCGGCGGACTGCTGGCGGAGCAGCACCCGGACCACCTCCGGGTCGATCACGGTCTCCCCGGCCGCCACCCTGCGCAGCGCGTCCAGGAACTCGGACACCTCGCCGACCCGGTCCTTCAGCAGGTACCCGAGCCCGGCCCGCTGCGCGCCGGCCGCACCGAGCAGCCGGGTGGCGTACGGGGTCGCCACGTACTGGGAGAGGACGAGCACGGGCAGGCCCGGGTGGCGTTCGCGCAGGTCGAGGGCGGCACGCAGTCCCTCGTCCCGGAATCCCGGCGGCATCCGGACGTCGGTGACGACGACGTCCGGCCGGTCCACGTCAACGGCGGCGGCGAGGGCGTCCGCGTCGCCGACGGCGGCGACCACCTCGTGGCCGCCCCTGGTGAGCAGTTCGACCAGACCGGCCCGGAGCAGGACGGCGTCCTCGGCGATGACTAGCCGGAGCACGGAACCTCCAGTCGGAGCCTGGTCGGCCCGCCAGCCGGACTCGTCACCATCAGTCGTCCTCTCAGGATCGCCACCCGGTCGGCCAGTCCCTGGAGTCCGGCCCCGGCGGCCGGGTCGGCCCCGCCGCGGCCGTCGTCGGTCACCTGGAGCACCAGCCGGTCGGCCGCGATCCGCCCGTGGACGGTGATGGCGGTGGCACCGCTGTGCTTGGCGGCGTTGGTGAGCGCCTCGGTGACGGTGAAGTAGGCGGTGGACTCGACCGCGCCGGGCAGTCGGCCGGGCAGGTCGAGATCGACCTCGACGGGGATCGGGTGGCGCAGGGCGACCTCGGCGACGGCGGCGGCCAGGCCGTGATCGGTGAGCACCTGGGGGTGGATGCCCCGGACCAGGCCGCGCAGCTGCTCCACCGCCCGCCGGGCCTCGCCGCGCGCCCGGTCGACCAGGACGAGCGCCGGGTCGACGTCGGTGCCCGCGCCGGGGGCGGCGGCGCGTTCGCGCAGCTCGTGGGCGGCGAGGCCGAGGGTCATGGTGAGGGCGACGAGCTGCTGCTGGGCGCCGTCGTGCAGGTCGCGCTCGATGCGGCGGCGCTCGGCCTCGAAGGCGTCGACCAGTCGGGCCCGGGAGCGGGTCAGTTCGAGGACCTGCCGCCCGAGGTCTTCCTCGCGGGGACCGAGCAGCAACCGGGCCAGCCGGACGTGGACGGTGGTGAGCAGCGCCGCGGCGTAACCGCCGAGCAGCAGCCCGATCAGGCCGAGGGCGGTGGCGGGCAGCGCGTGGAGCGGCCCGCGGACGGCGTGGCCGGGGATCAGCATGACGGTCTCGGGGGACAGCGCCCAGACCACGACGGGGCTGATGACCAGCGCCCCGGAGAACACCAGCAGGGCGATGAGGCCGAGTCCGGCGACGGTGAGCGGCGGGCCGACGAGCACGGTGTGGGCGAGTTCGCGCCAGGTCGCGCGTTCGCGCAGCCGGGTCCGGAGCCGGGCGCGGCGACCGGCTCCGGGCAGCGCGCGGTGCGGGTCGGGCACCGGTGACGGTTCGACGAGCCGGAGCCGGCGGCGCTCCAGCGCGCCGAGCGGCAGGCCGGAGAGGGCTACCGCCAGCAGTACCGGCAGGCCGATGCCGACGACCGCGAGCCCGAGACCGAGGGCGGTGAGAGCGGCCAGCAGGACGACCACCACCAGGCCGAGCAGGGTGCCGCTGATCAGGTAGGCCCAGCACCGCAGCGCGTCGAGGGTGAACGGGAAGCGGAGGGGACGGGCGCGCAGCGCCGCCTGCACGGCGACCTCGGGCGAGGGGGACGGCCCGTCGGCCACACCGCCCACGTCAACGCCCCCGCCCGCCGCCCTTCCCGTGCCCATCGGCCCACCCTAGCCGACCGGCTGACGCCACCTCCGGCCCCGGTCGCGGGTCCGCTCCCCGTCGCCGGGCACGGCGGGCGGCTGCCGGGTGAGCGCGACGGCGGCGATCACCGCGAGGCCGCCGAGCAGGGTGTTCCAGCCGACGGGTTCGGCGAGCAACAGTGCGCCGAGCGCCGTCGACCAGAGCGGGGTGACGTAGGTGACGGCGGCGGCCACGGCCGTCCCGGCGGTGCGGACGAGGCCGAGGTTGAGGACGTAGGCGACACCGGTGCCGAGCGCGCCGAGCACCAGCAGGGCGACGCCCGCCCCGGCCCCGGGCCAGTGCGGGGCACCGGCGGCGAGCGGGGCGGCGACGGCGAGTTCGGCGGCGGCGCAGGTGATCTGGGCGGCGGACAGGGCGGCGGCCGAGTGCGGACGGGAGGAGAGGTGACGGCGGAGGTAGGCGAAGCCGGCGCCGTAGCAGCAGGTCGCGGCCAGGCAGGCGAGGCCGCCGGCCACCAGCCCGGAGTTGGCGGCGGAGTCGGACGCGGTGCCGAACCCGCGCCAGATACCGAGGACGGTGAGCACCCCGGCGAAGCCGAGGGCGAGCCCGGCGATCCGGCGCCGCCCCGGGCGCGGCTCCCCGGGCACGGCGGCCAGCGCGAAGAGCAGGGCGAACAGCGGGGTGGTCGCGTTCAGCACGCCGGCCAGCACCGAACTGACCCGGGTCTCGCCGTAGGAGAAGAGCACGAACGGCACCGCGTTCAACAGCAGCGCGACCACCGCGCAGTGGCCCCAGGTGGCGAGGTCGCGCGGGGCGGCCTCGCGGCGGGCGGCGAGGACCGCCCAGAGCGTGGCCGCGCCGAGCAGGCAGCGCCAGGCCGCCACCCACACCGGGGGCACCCCCGCGTCGACCGCCACCTTGATCAGCGCGAAGCTGGCCCCCCAGATCGCCGACAGGGCCACGAACCCCGGCCACCAGCGCCGTCCCATCCCGGCCTCCCGTCCTTCCCGTTCCGGCTCCCGCCGGCATCCCACCGCGTCCCACCGCGTCCCACCGCGTGACGCTGGACAGAGCGTGACGGCCCGGCCGACCATGAGTCCAACAAGTGGTGATGCGGAAGGGATGAGGAACTCTCATGGCCTCGGAGGTGAACCTCGCCCAGCTCAGGGCGCTGGTCGCGGTGGCGGACGCGGGCGGCTTCGGGGCGGCGGCGGCCGAGCTGGGCGTGAGCCAGTCGGCGGTCTCGCACGCGGTGGCGGCGCTGGAACGGGTACTCGGCGCGCCCGTCCTGCACCGGGGCACGCCCGCCCGGCCGACCCCGCTCGGCGAGCGGATCCTGCCGCACGCCCGGACGGCGGTCGCCTCCGCCGCCGCCGTGCGGACCATCGCCGCCCACCACTCGGGCGGCCTCACCGGGACGGTCCGGCTGGCCGCGCCGACCACCGTCTGCCAGGGACTGCTGCCCGGCCTGCTACGCGACTGGCGTGACGAACACCCCCGGCTGACGGTGCGGGTGTTCGAGGGTGAGGACGACGAACTGGGCGTCTGGCTGGAGTCCGGGACGGTGGACGCGGCGGTCCTGGTGGACGCGGACCCGGCGCCACCGGGAGCGGTCGCGCTCGGCACGGACTCGATGCACGCGCTGCTGCGCCGCGACCACCCGCTCGCGGGCGAGGAGACCGTCGACGTGGCCGACCTGGAGGACGACGACTTCCTGCTCTCCGAGGGCGGCTGCGAGCGGCACATCCGGGACGCCTACCGCCGGGCGGGCGTCCGCTTCGCACCCCGGCACCGCATCCGGGACCTCAACACCCTGATCGGCATGGTGCACGCGGGGGTGGGGGTATCGGTGATGCCGGCGCTGGCGCAGCCGATGCTGCCGGCGGACTGCGTACTCGTCCCGATCCGGCCCGCCGCGCACCGGACGCTGACCCTCACCGGTCCGGCGGGCCGGCCGTGGTCCCCGGCGGTCACGGGCCTGCTGGCCACGGTGCGCTGAGGCCGCCCCGTCCCTGGAGCCCGCATCCCGACCACCCGGCCGGGCTGGAGTCCCGCTGCGCCGATCCGCGGTTTGTCATCCCCGCATCGCCGCATCACCCTGCGGCCGCCACCTCCGTCCAGACCTCGCCACTCTCGCACGATCCGCGACCATCATGCCGGTCCCGCCCCTACCGCAGCCCCGCTCACGGCCCGACCTGCCCGAACCTCGTGCGGGCCGCTCCCGTAGATTCGGGTCCGACTGACGGAACGTCCGATCGACGGGGGCCTGGGTGGAGTGGCGGCGGAGCCGGGTGGGGGTCCGCGCGGTCCCGCCCGCGTCGGCGGTCCGCCGGTTACCATCGCCCCTATGCCCGCGCCATCACCGCACCGCCCCGAGCCACCCGAGCATCCGCTCGCCGCGGCTCGACGGGGGTCGCTGAGCCGTGATAGGCGCGAGAATCTTCCAGCAGCCAGCAGCCAGCAGCCAGCAGCCAGCAGCCAGCAGCCAGCCGTGGCCACCGGCCACGGCCCGGTGGACCCGGTGACGCCGCCCGACACCCCGCGCGGAGTGCTGTTCGCCGTCCGGTCGGCCGCCGCGCTGCACCGGCTACTGGACGTGCTCCCCGTCTTCGACGGCGACGCCCGGGTCCGCTGCCGCTTCACCCTCGTCCCCGGCTCCGCCTTCGACGTCGACGCGCTGGCCGCCGTCGCCTCGTCCGGCGCGCGCTGCCTGTCCTGGCCGGAGGCACTCGCCTGCCACCACGACCTGATCCTCACCGCCAGCCCCAAGGGTGAGCTGGCCGCGCTGCGCGGCCCCAAGGTCCTGCTGCCGCACGGCGCCGGGTTCAACAAGGCGCTCTCCGAGGAAGGTTCGCCACACCTGCCGTCCGGCCTCGACCCGGCGTTCCTGCTCTCCGCCGACCAGCGCCCGATCGCGGACCTGCACGCCCTCGCCCACCCCGACCAGGTGGCCCGGCTCGCCGCGCAGTGCCCGCCCGCCGGGGCGACGGCGCTGGTGGCGGGCGATCCGACGCTCGACCGGATCCTCGGCTCGCTGGACCGGCGCGAGGCGTTCCGGACGGCGCTCGGCACCGGGCCGCGCCGACTGGTCGTGCTCTCCTCCACCTGGGGGCCGGAGTCGCTGCTCGCCCGGCACCCGGACCTGCCCGCCCGTCTCGCCACCCGACTCCCTTACGACACCTACCAGTTGGCACTCGTCGTGCACCCCAACGAGTACAGCCGGACCGGCTCCTTCGACCTGGCCCGGCGGCTGCGGCCGGCCCTGGACGCGGGACTGGTGCTGGCCGGCCCGTACGAGGAGTGGGCGGCGCTGCTGGTGGCCGGCGACACGGTGGTCACCGACCACGGCTCGACCGCGCTCTACGCGGCGGCGCTCGACCGGCCCATGGTGGCGGTCTGCGACGGCGGCCCGGAGCTGGTCCCGGGCAGCCCGATGGCCCGCCTACTCGCCGCCGCGCCCCGGCTGGACCCGGACGGCGACGACGCGGCGGCCGTCCTCGCCGCCCCGCCTACCGCCGCGGGCACCCGCCGCTTCGCCGAGGCGGCGTTCGCCCTCCCCGGGGAAGCACTTACGACGCTCGGGCCGGAACTCTACAAGCTGCTCGGCCTGGCCTCACCGCCATGGCCGGCCCGTCCGCGCCCACTGGCCACCCCGCCCGCCGCACCGCGCGTCCCGGCCGCCTTCGCCATCCAGGTCCGGTCAGGACGGACCGCCGAGGGGCCCGTCGTCGACATCGACCGGCTGCCCCCGTGGACGGACCTGCCGTACCACCACCTGGCCGCCGAGTACGGCCGCGCCGGCATCCGCGAGGCGCAGAGCGCGGCACTGCTCTACCGCTGGGCGAACGACGCACCCCCGTCGGACGCCGCGCGCCACCACGAGTACCGGACGGCCGCCGCCTGGACCGCCGAGGCCCTCGCCGACCACCCGGGCTGCCGCACCGCCGCCGTCATTCTCTCCCCCACCCACTGCCTGGTCCGCCGCCCGACCGGCGAACCGTTCACCCTCCGGATCACCCCACACCGAACCACCGCCCGAGTCCGGTACCCCGACCCCGCCGCCGCCCTCTCCGCCCTCCACGCCGCCCTCGGCACCACCCAACACCCCCCGCCCACCCCCCTGACCTGCCGAATCGCCGACACCCCCTACCACCTCCACCTCACCCCAGCCAGCCCCCCCGAC
>NZ_BAAAKJ010000386.1:6189-10824 GCF_039527695.1 Kitasatospora putterlickiae | reverse complement strand
CCGCCGCCCAGAGCGCCCCGGCGCCGTCCGGCGTCCCGGCCAACACGCCCCCGCCGCCGCCCAACCCGCCCACGGTGCCGCCGAACGTCCCGCCGGCCCCGACCGCGCCGCCGGCCCCCCGGCCCGGGTACGGCTACCCGCCGCCGGACACCGCGCCCCGGCCCTCGCACCAGGGCGGCTACGGCTACCCGCCGCAGGCCCCCCGCCAGGACGGCTACGGCTACCCGCAGCAGCAGCCGGTCCCGGCCCCGGGCTACGGCCACCCGCAGCAGGCCCCTCATGCCCCTCAGACCCCGCAGGCCCCGCAGGCCCCGCAGGCCCCGCAGCAGGGCGGCTACGGCTACCCGCCGCCGAACACCGCGCCCCAGGCGCAGCAGCAGCCGACGCCCCCCGCCGAGGAGTTCGCCCTGCCCCCGCAGGGCCCGCAGTTCCAGCCCCGCTGAGCCCCGGCGACGCCCGAAACCCCCGCCCGGACCGCCGGGCCGGGGCTCACTCCGGCTTGTAGCCGCGCTGCCACTGCATGCCGAAGCCGTACAACCGGTCGATGTCCGCCTGGAACCCGTTCACGTAGCGCACCTCGCGCCGCACCGTGAGCGTGTTGTCCCCGGAGTTCTCGATCAGCACCACCGCGCAGGAGCGCGCCGCCGGGGCCCGTTCCTCCAGCTTGACCTCGATCCGCGGCCCGGACTGCGGCACGATCGTCACCACCGCGTTGGTCTGGTCGAACGCGGGCGTGCCGTCGTAGATGTACACGAACACCAGCAGCCGCTTGAACTGGTCCTTCTTCTCCAGGTTGATGTACATCGTCTCGCCGGACGGCGCACCGTACTGGTCGTCTCCGCTGAGCTTGACGTACGGCGCCTGCTGGAGCGCCCCGAGGAGGCCGCCCAGCGGCTGCACCACGCCCCGCTTGCCGTCCGCCAGCTCGTACATGCAGGCCAGGTCGAGGTCCACGTTGAGCTGCGCGCTCCCGCTGGAGTCCGGCTCCATCGGCCGGAGGATGCGCGGGCTGAAGAGCCGCCGCACGGTGTCCCGGGTGGACGCCCGCGGCGCCCCCGTCCGCATGGTCCAGTGCAGGTTGACGTAGAGGTAGCCGGTGGTCGCCGCCGCACCGGTGATCGCGTGCTGCGGCGACGACTTGGTCAGGGTGACCTTGAACTGGCCGCCCGTGTCGAGGGTGCTCCGTTCCCCGCGCAGGTACTCCCAAACCGAGGCCATGCCGTCCTCCCCCAGCCCCGCCAGTCGGTCTGACGGTCCGCCGCTCCATGATCGGGCATCAATCCGCCCTCCGGGTACCCGGACTCCCCTACCCAGCGGCGCCGCGCGGACACCGCCCGGACACCGCCGGGTCGGCTGGCGGGGCGAAGCCCACCTCCCGTACCATGCGGCCCCTTCGGACGCGATATCGTCTAGCCGCACAGGTGTCCCGCCCGCCCCCTGTCCGGGCGCGCCGGGCCACCCGTTTGACCACGACGCTTCGTCAGGCCCGGTCCCGGGGACGGGCCCTGACCACCGTGTCGCACTGTGACCTGTCCCCTGCGGAAACCCGAGGCCCGACCCGCAATGAACCTGACCTCCATACAGCTGGTCTGGACCGTCATCGGCGGCGCAGCCCTGCTGTTCACCGCCATCCTGGTGGCGACGCTGCGCTTCAAGAACAACAACCGGAAGCAGGACTCCACCGACTCCTGGGAGCGCAGCGAGGAGCGCCGCCGGCGCAAGGAGATGATCTACGGGATCTCCTCCTACGTCCTGCTGTTCTGCTGCGCCGGCGTCGCGGCCGCGCTCTCCTTCCACGGCCTGGTCGGCTTCGGCAAGGAGAACCTCGGCCTGTCGAACGGCTGGGAGTACCTGGTGCCGTTCGGTCTGGACGGCGCGGCGATGTTCTGCTCGGTGCTCGCCGTCCGCGAGGCCAGCCACGGTGACGCGGCGCTCGGCTCGCGCCTGCTGGTCTGGGTGTTCGCGATCGCCTCGGCCTGGTTCAACTGGGTGCACGCCCCGCGCGGCATCTCCCACGACGGTGCCCCGGAGTTCTTCTCCGGCATGTCGATCTCGGCCGCGATCCTCTTCGACCGCGCGCTGAAGCAGACCCGCAAGGCCGCGCTGCGCGAGCAGGGCCTGGTCCCCCGCCCGCTGCCGCAGATCCGCATCGTCCGCTGGCTGCGCGCGCCCCGCGAGACCTACGCCGCCTGGTCGCTGATGCTGCTGGAGAACGTCCGGAGCCTGGACGAGGCGGTCGAGGAGGTGCGCGAGGAGCGCCAGGCGAAGCTGGACGCCAAGATCCGGGCCCGCAGCGCCGACCGCCGCGAGCGCGCCGAGCTGAAGGCCATCTCCCGCCAGTCGGGCGGCATGCTCTCCCGCAACCGCGGCGGCCGCCAGGTGCCCGCCCTCGCCGCCGCCGGAGACGGCCCGAGCGCTACGGAGCCTGCCCTAGCCGCCGGGGCGGACGCTCTCTCCTCCACCGCCGGCGCCTCCGCGCTGGAGCCCGCCGCGCTGAGCCCCCTGGAGACCGGCCGCCGGACCCGCGCCACGGCCTCCACCACCTCCTCCTCGGCCTCCTCGTCCTCGTCGGCCTACCGCAGCGGCTCGGCCATCGACCTGACGCCGGACGACGACACCCTGTCGATGCCCAAGCTGGACTCGCTGGAGCGCAAGCTGCGCGCCATCGAGCAGCAGCTCGGCTGAGCGACCACCCCGTACGACGCCGAACGGCCGTTCCCCACTCGGGAGGAACGGCCGTTCGGCGTCGTGAAGGGTGCGGCGGGGCTACTGGGCGCTGCCCACCAGCGCCTTCTCCCCGTCCCCGTCCCCGCCGCCGGCGCCCTCGCGCCGGTTGCGCAGGATCGACGAGCCGAGGGCGAGGCCGATGAACGCGACGCCGATCAGGCCGGTGACGATCTCCGGGATGTGGTACTCGATGCCGACCATCAGGATCACCGCGAGCGCGCCGATCGCGTAGTGCGCGCCGTGCTCCAGGTAGACGTAGTCGTCCAGGGTGCCCTTGCGGACCAGGAAGACGGTCAGCGAGCGGATGTACATCGCGCCGATGCCCAGGCCCAGGGTGATCTGGAAGATGTCGCTGGAGATCGCGAACGCGCTGACCACGCCGTCGAAGGAGAACGACGCGTCCAGCACCTCCAGGTACATGAAGAGGAAGAACGCGGCCTTGCCGCCGACCTGGACGATCGACTTGCCGGCCTTCTCGGCCGCCTCCTCCTTCTCGGTCTCCGCCTCCAGGCCCGACTCGAAGACCGAGGCGAGGCCGTTGACGCCGAGGTAGGTGACGAGGCCGAGCACACCGGCGAGCAGCACCGTCTCGGCGTGCTCACCCGCGAAGAAGTTGGACGCGAGCAGCAGGGTCACCAGGGCGACGACGGTGGAGAAGGCCTCCAGCTTGCCGACCTTCTCCAGCGGGCGCTCGATCCAGGCCAGCCAGTTGTAGTCCTTCTCCTCGAAGATGAAGTCGAGGAAGATCATCAGCAGGAAGACGCCGCCGAAGGCCGCGATGGCCGGGTTGGCCTCCTCCAGGTACTGGCCGTAGGTGAGGCCCTCGTACGTCTTGTCGCTGTTCAGCGCGAGGTCGATGACCGTCGCCGGGTTGAGGTGCGCGGTGAGGCCGACGACCAGCAGCGGGAAGATCAGCCGCATACCGAACACGGCGATCAGCACGCCGACGGTCAGGAAGATCTTCTGCCAGTACGGGTTCATCCGCTTCAACACCGTGGCATTGACCACCGCGTTGTCGAACGAGAGGGAGATCTCCAGGATGGAGAGAATCAGCACGACGCCGAATCCCTCCGCCCCCCAGAGCAGGCCGGCGGCGATCAGCCCGGTGATGGTGATCGCGAATGACCAGCCGAATGTGCGGAGGAACACGGGACTTGGTTACCTTTCGGGTTCATGACGGGACGATCGTGACGATCGCGGCCTTTACTGTACGTTTACGCCGAAGTCCTGGGCGATGCCGCGCAGGCCCGACGCGTAGCCCTGGCCCACCGCGCGGAACTTCCACTCGCCCGCGTACCGGTACAGTTCGCCGAAGATCATCGCGGTCTCGCTGGACGCGTCCTCGGAGAGGTCGTAGCGGGCGATCTCCTGGCCGTCGACCGAGTTGACCACCCGGATGTACGCGTTGCGGACCTGGCCGAAGTTCTGCGACCGGTTCTCGGCGTCGTAGATGGACACCGGGAAGACGACCTTGTCGACCTGCGCCGGCACCAGGTCCAGGTTGACCAGGACCACCTCGTCGTCGCCGTCGCCGTCGCCGTCACCGGTGAGGTTGTCACCGGTGTGCTCGACCGAGCCCTCGGGGCTCTTGAGGTTGTTGTAGAAGACGAAGTACTCGTCGCCCAGCACCCGGCTGTTCGCGCAGAGCAGGGCGCTCGCGTCGAGGTCGAAGGGCGCGCCGGTCGTGGACCGGGCGTCCCAGCCGAGACCGATCTGCACCTGCGTCAGGTTCGGCGCGGCCTTCGTGAGCGAGACGTTGCCGCCCTTGGCGAGCGTGACACTCATGGGCTTTCCTTCCTCCGTTGCCTCCCGGGGCGCATCTCAGGTCTATTCCCCCGCGACCCCGGCCGGCCCCTTCCGGCCGGCTGAACTTTCCTGAACTCCCATCCTTCCAGTGCGGCCGGAACG
>NZ_BAAAKJ010000386.1:860-6165 GCF_039527695.1 Kitasatospora putterlickiae | reverse complement strand
TTCGCGTCCGCGGCCGCCCCGGCCGTTCACACCGCTCGTTGCGGGCCGTCACCGGCCCCGCCCGACTCAGACGTTGACGCCGAAGTCCTGGGCGATGCCGCGCAGGCCGGAGGCGTAGCCCTGGCCGATCGCGCGGAACTTCCACTCGGCGCCGCTGCGGTACAGCTCGCCGAAGACCATCGCCGTCTCGGTGGAGGCGTCCTCGGAGAGGTCGTAGCGGGCCAGCTCCTTGTTGTCCGACTGGTTCACCACGCGGATGAACGCGTTGCGGACCTGACCGAAGTTCTGCGACCGGTTCTTGGCGTCGTAGATGGACACCGGGAAGACGATCTTCTGAACGTCGGCCGGCACGGTCGCCAGGCTGACCTTGATCTGCTCGTCGTCGCCCTCGCCCTCACCGGTGAGGTTGTCACCGGTGTGCTCGACCGAGCCGTCGGGGCTCTTGAGGTTGTTGAAGAAGACGAAGTTGCCGTCCAAGCCGACCTTGCCCTGGTCGTTGCAGAGCAGGGCGCTGGCGTCCAGGTCGAAATCCGTGCCCGTGGTGGTGCGGACGTCCCAGCCGAGGCCGACCACCACGGCGGTCAGGCCGGGGGCCTCCTTGGTCAGCGAGACGTTGCCGCCCTTGCTCAGGCTGACACCCACTTGTCCTCCAAGATTCGGGAGGCACTCCTCGGTGCCCCCGTGGTGCGGTCCGAGACCGGGACGGCGAACCGTCCGGGCCTCTGACCAGCCAACGAGCCGATCGTAGTGCGGGGTTCCCGTCCGCGCCGGGGAACCGGCCCAACGCGGGCGGGGCGAAGCCCCCGGGGCGGCTCAGAGAGCGCCGAGGGCCGCCAGGTACTCCTGCTCGTCACGGGCGTCCGGAAGGGCGTTCACGACGCTCCAGCGGACCACGCCGGCCTTGTCGATCACGAAGGTGCCGCGGACCGCGCAGCCCTTCTCCTCGTCGAAGACGCCGTAGGCGCGGGAGACCTCGCCGTGCGGCCAGAAGTCGGAGAGCAGCGGGAACTCCAGGCCCTCCTGCTCGGCGAAGATCCGCTGGCTGAACGGCGAGTCGTTGGACACGCCGAGCACCTGGACCTCGTCGTTCTGCAGGCGCGGCAGCTCCTTCTGGATCGCGCACACCTCGCCGGTGCAGACCCCGGTGAAGGCGAACGGGTAGAAGACCACGACGACGTTCTTCGCGCCGCGGAAGTCGGAGAGCCTGACCAGCTCGCCGTGCTGGTTCTTGAGCTCGAAGTCCGGAGCCTCGGTGCCGATCTCGATGGCCATGCGGGGACCTTTCCCACTCGACGCGACTGGGCCGCGCGGGTGGCGCGACGAGCGCCATCCTCGCACTCACCGGGAGCCGCTGGGCCGGACGGGTGAGGGAGGGGCCGTCCGGGGCCACCGCTTTCGCCCTGGGCGAACGGTTCGGCCGTCCGGGTCGCCGTTCGCCCGAACCGCCGCGGCGGGCGGCGGGCCCGGGGCGCTCCGGCGGGGCGCCGGGAAGACGACCGGGCCCCGCCGGAGGGACGCCTCCGGCGGGGCCCGGTGAGGCCCGTCAGGCGGCGCTCAGCGCTTGCCCGGCTTGGCGGTCGACTTGGTCGCCAGGCGGGTCGCGGCCCAGTCCTTGGCGATCGCGATCGAGCTGGTCTGCGAGAGGCCGGAGGTCTTCGCGGCGTCGGCGATGTCCGAGGCCTCGATGTGGCCGTCCCGGCCGGTCTTGGGCGTCAGCAGCCAGATCAGGCCGCCCTCGGCCAGGTATTCCAGGGCGTCGACGAGGGCGTCGGTGAGGTCCCCGTCGTCGTCGCGGTGCCACAGCAGGACGGCGTCGGCGACGTCGTCGTAGTCCTCGTCGACGAGATCCGTCCCGGTGATCTCCTCGATGCCCTCGCGGAGGTCCTGGTCAGTGTCTTCGTCGTACCCCAGCTCCTGGATGATCTGGCCCTCTTCGAAGCCGAGACGGGCTGCCGGGTTGGACTTGTCCGCGGGGTCCGCGGTCGCGCTCACGGGAATAACCTCCAGTATTCGGCTCGGCGTCCATGCCGAGGCTGTGGCCGTAGTCCACACGGGCGCGGCGGTTCGCGCAAGTACCCGACCCCCGATCCCCTCCAAAGGTTGACGTGTCGCGCCGGGACACGCCGTGCGACGTGTCGGGAATCACACCGATTTGCCCTTCTCTGCATAGGACAAGGATGCTTCGGGTGGTCCCGGCCCACAGGCCGTACGCACGCCCGAGATGCGAACGGCATTCGGGTCCGCGCGTGCGCGGGCGTAGAGTCTCCTGTTGGCCCTCACCCCGGCCGTCCGCCATCGGACGGGCGGGAAACCAGGTCGGACCACCTCTGTTCGTAACACCCGGGGGTGCGCGGCCCGGACGACGCTGTCCGAACCGCACATCACCAGACCGCTCCTTCTGTCAGGGAGAGCGGTTACCGATCGGTAGAGATGACGGATCTCCGAGCGCGGTAGCACGATGGAGGCGGCGCGACACACCTCTAGTTTCGACCGACAGTGAAGGAACAGCGTGGCTTCCGGATCCGATCGCAACCCGATCATCATTGGCGGCCTTCCGAGTCAGGTCCCGGACTTCGATCCCGAGGAGACCGCGGAATGGCTGGAGTCGCTCGATGCGGCCATCGACGAGCGGGGGCGTGAGCGTGCCCGTTACCTGATGCTGCGGCTGATCGAGCGCGCCCGCGAGAAGCGTGTCGCCGTGCCCGAGATGCGCAGCACGGACTACGTCAACACCATCGCCACCAAGGACGAGCCGTTCTTCCCCGGCAACGAGGAGATCGAGCGCAAGATCCTGAACGCGACCCGCTGGAACGCCGCGGTGATGGTCTCCCGGGCTCAGCGCCCGGGCATCGGCGTGGGTGGCCACATCGCCACCTTCGCCTCCTCCGCGTCGCTCTACGACGTGGGCTTCAACTACTTCTTCCGGGGCAAGGACGCCGAGGGCGAGTCCGGCGACCAGATCTTCTTCCAGGGCCACGCCTCCCCCGGCATCTACGCCCGCGCCTTCCTGCTGGACCGGCTCAGCGAGCAGCAGCTCGACGCCTTCCGCCAGGAGAAGTCGAAGGCCCCGTACGGTCTCTCCAGCTACCCGCACCCGCGGCTGATGCCGGACTTCTGGGAGTTCCCGACCGTCTCGATGGGCCTCGGCCCGCTCGGCGCGATCTACCAGGCCCGGATGAACCGCTACCTGGAGCACCGCGGCATCAAGGACACGTCCGACTCGCAGGTCTACGCCTTCCTCGGCGACGGCGAGATGGACGAGCCCGAGTCGCTCGGCCAGCTGTCCCTGGCGGCCCGCGAGGGCCTGGACAACCTGACCTTCGTGGTCAACTGCAACCTGCAGCGCCTCGACGGCCCGGTCCGCGGCAACGGCAAGATCATCCAGGAGCTGGAGTCGCAGTTCCGCGGCGCCGGCTGGAACGTCATCAAGCTGGTCTGGGACCGCAGCTGGGACCCGCTGCTCGCGCAGGACCGCGACGGCGTCCTGGTGAACAAGCTGAACACCACGGTGGACGGCCAGTTCCAGACCTACGCCACCGAGTCCGGCGCGTACATCCGCGAGAACTTCTTCGGCGGCGACCTGCGGCTGCGCAAGATGGTCGAGTCGATGACCGACCAGCAGATCCAGCACCTGGGCCGTGGCGGCCACGACCACCGCAAGATCTACGCGGCGTTCAAGGCGGCCCGCGAGCACAAGGGCCAGCCGACCGTCATCCTGGCGCAGACCGTCAAGGGCTGGACGCTGGGCCCCAACTTCGAGGGCCGCAACGCCACCCACCAGATGAAGAAGCTGACGGTCGAGGACCTGAAGCGCTTCCGCGACCGGCTGCACCTGCCGATCACCGACAAGCAGCTTGAGGAGGGCTACCCGCCCTACTACCACCCGGGCCGCGGCTCGGAGGAGATCCAGTACATGCACGACCGCCGCCAGGAGCTGGGCGGCTACGTGCCGACCCGCAAGGTGCGGCCGCGCAGGCTGGAGCTGCCGGGCGACGACGCGTACAAGGCGGTCAAGAAGGGCTCGGGCAACCAGACCATCGCCACCACCATGGCGTTCGTCCGGCTGCTCAAGGACCTCATGCGGGACAAGGGCATCGGCAACCGCTTCGTGCCGATCGCGCCCGACGAGTACCGCACCTTCGGCATGGACTCGCTGTTCCCGTCGGCGAAGATCTACAACCCGCTCGGCCAGACCTACGAGTCGGTCGACCGCGACCTGCTGCTGGCGTACAAGGAGTCGCCCACCGGTCAGATGCTGCACGACGGCATCTCCGAGGCCGGCTGCACCGCCTCGCTGATCGCCGCCGGATCGGCCTACGCCACCCACGGCGAGCCGCTGATCCCGGTGTACGTCTTCTACTCGATGTTCGGGTTCCAGCGCACCGGCGACCAGTTCTGGCAGATGGCCGACCAGCTGGCCCGCGGCTTCGTGCTGGGCGCCACCGCCGGCCGCACCACGCTGACCGGCGAGGGCCTGCAGCACGCCGACGGCCACTCGCACCTGCTGGCCTCGACCAACCCGGGCGTCGTCGCGTACGACCCCGCGTACGGCTTCGAGATCGCGCACATCGTGCAGGACGGTCTGCGCCGGATGTACGGCTCCAGCGAGGAGCACCCGACCGGTGAGGACGTGTTCTACTACCTCACCGTCTACAACGAGCCGATCAAGATGCCGGCCGAGCCCGAGAACGTGGACGTCGAGGGCATCCTCAAGGGCCTGCACAAGTACGCGCCCGGCACCGCGGGCCAGATCCCGGCGCAGATCCTCGCCTCCGGCGTGGCCGTGCCGTGGGCCCTGGAGGCCCAGCGGATCCTGGCCGAGGAGTGGAACGTCAAGGCCGACGTCTGGTCCGCGACCTCCTGGAACGAGCTGCGCCGCGACGCGGTGGAGGCCGAGGAGTTCAACCTGCTGCACCCCGAGGAGCAGCAGCGCGTGCCGTACGTCACCGGCAAGCTCCAGGGCTCCGAGGGCCCGTTCGTCGCGGTGTCCGACTGGATGCGCGCGGTGCCGGACCAGATCGCCCGCTGGGTCCCGGGCCAGTGGCAGTCGCTGGGTGCCGACGGCTTCGGCTTCGCCGACACCCGTGGCGCGGCCCGTCGCTTCTTCCACATCGACGCGCAGTCCGTCGTGCTGGCCGTGCTCACCGAGCTGGCCAAGCAGGGCAAGATCGAGCGCAGCGCGCTGAAGGACGCGATCGACCGCTACCAACTGCTCGACGTGGCGGCGGCCGACCCGGGCGCCGCGGGCGGCGACGCCTGAGCCGGTCACCGGTAGCCGTTTCCCGAGGGGTCCGGTCCTCCCGCC
>NZ_BAAAKJ010000386.1:0-844 GCF_039527695.1 Kitasatospora putterlickiae | reverse complement strand
TGTGACTCCGGTCACATCGACTTGAACCTCACACCGGTGTCAGCTCCTAGGCTCGTCACGACGAACCGGACCAGAGGAGGGCCACCGATGAACACCGCGCCGATGAACACCGCGCACCCCCAGCCCGCCGACGGCGGCAACGACTACAACCGCCAGGTGATCGCCGAGTTCCGGGCCGCCGGGGGCGTGGTCGGCGGCGACTTCGCCGGCAAGACCCTGCTGCTGCTCACCACCCGGGGCCGGCGCAGCGGCGAGTCCCGCACCACCCCGCTGGTGTACCTGAAGGACGCCGGGCGGGTGATCGTCTTCGCGCTGAACGGCGGCGCGCCGGCCGACCCGGCCTGGTACCGCAACCTCGCCGACATCCCCGAGGTCACCGTCGAGCTCGGCCCGGACACCTTCGCCGCGCACGCCGTCCCCCTCGGCACGGACGAGCACGAGGCCGTCTGGGCCAGGCAGATCGCGGTCGAGCCGCTGTTCGCCGAATTCCGCGCCCGAACCACCCGCGCCGTCCCGCTGGTGGAGCTTCGTCCGGTGGTCTGAACCAGGACGGTACCGGTTCCCTCTTAACCTTCCCGAGAGTCACGCTTAAGGTGTCCTTCCAGGGGGGCTAGGGAGGGGGCCGGTATCGTGCGCGCACCGAGGACGGGGGCCTTCCCCCTGGCATTGCTGGTCGGGGTGACGACCGGCGCCCTGCTGTCCCAACTGCTGCCCGCTCCGGAGGAACTGGGCGGGCCCTCGGTGGCCCTGCCGGCCCCGGACCGGGGCGCCGCCGAGGGGCATGGGCCCGCCACCCCCCGGGAGGCGGTGCTGGCGGGCCTGTTCGCCGACGTCCTCGGGGTGG
>NZ_BAAAKJ010000385.1:10922-18474 GCF_039527695.1 Kitasatospora putterlickiae | reverse complement strand
CCGGTCTTGGTGGGGGTGGCGCCGAAGCGGTGGGTGAGGGCCTGGACGAGGTGGAGGCCCCGGCCCGAGACCGCGTAGGGGTCGCCGGGGAGCCGGGGTTCGGGCAGGACGGGGCGGTTGTCGCAGACGGCGACGCGCAGGGTGGTCGGGATGAGGGAGACCAGGACGCCGGGGACGAGGCAGTCGCCGTGCTGCCACGCGTTGATGAAGAGCTCCTGGAGCGCGAGTTCGGCGTCGTCGATGGTGGTGGGGTGCCAGCCGGCGGTGTGGAGGATGGAGCGGAGTTCGGCGCGGACGGTGGTGCAGTCGGGCGGGTTGAGGGCACGCATGGGAAACCTCCATGGGAAGAGGCGAAGAGGGGGAGGAGAGAGGGACGGCGATGGATGCGTCACCGTGAACGAGGCCGGCCCGGGCCTGGCTGCTCTGCGGTGCGAAATGGGCAGCATGCGCCTACCGCCCAGGATTTCAAGCGTTACTGACGATCCATCGGATCGCTGCGACATTGACCATAGCGCAGCTCGCCACAAATTTGTGGCGAGATCCTCGAAGTTCCCCCTAACGTGGCTTCCGCCCCAGTTGGCCCAGTGATGCGCACGCGCGGCACACTGATCCCACGCCCGCAGAGAGGACGCCATGGCTCTTCGATCTCACCCCACCCTTCAGCAACGTCGGCTGGGGGTCGAGCTGCGAAGAATGCGGGAGCAAGCGGGCTTTGGAGGTAGTCAACTCGCCCGTTCCATCGGCGCCACGCCAGCTCAGATCACCCAGATGGAAGCGGGTAGGACCGGCATCAGCGTCGACCGCCTGCGCGCTGTCGCTGCAGCTTGCATGTGCGTCGACCGCGGCCTGATCGACGCCCTGTCCGAGATCATCACGCGGCGCGAGAAACCAGGTTGGTGGGAGGAGTACCGAGGCAGCCTGCCTGCGGACTTCCTCGACATCGCGGAACTCGAAGATCGTGCGGTGAAGCTTTCGACCTTCACCATCACCTTCATCCCCGGCCTGCTGCAGACCCGGTCGTACGCCTCGGCTGTGTTCAGCCAGGCCTTCCCGAGCCCGACTCGCCATGAGGTCGACCTCAGAACCAACTTCCGGCTGCAACGCCAGGCGACTGTTCGGACTGGCACCAAGACCTACGCGGCGTTCATCCATGAGGCTGCTCTCCGGATGCAGTTCAGCGGATCAGCAGTCCTCGCTGAGCAACTCAACTCGCTGATCGAGGACTCGAGGAAACCGGGGATCTCCGTCCGGGTTGTGCCGTTCAACGTCGGGACCTTGCCGGGGCCGAGCGAGAACCTCACCTACGCCGTGGGCCCAGTGCCTGAGCTGGACACCGTGCAGATGGATACAGGCCAAGGCGTCGTGCTCTTCGATTCGCCGCCGCATCTCGCGGCCTTCCGAGACATCCTCGACCGTACGGCATCCGTGGCTCTGTCGGAGGATGAGTCCCGAGCATTCATTCTGAGTGTCAAGGGCGAGACGGAGGGCAAGGCATGACCAGCCACCTGTGGCAGAAATCCACCTACTCCGGAGCCAACGACACATGCGTTGAGATCCGGTCGTCGGACGGCGCGATCGAACTGCGCGAGTCCGACGACGGCACGGTCATACTCCGGATCACCCCCGCCGCCCTCGCTGGCCTCCTTCGCACCATCAAGGCCGGCGAACTGGACCACCAGCATGCCTGATCCCTGCTGCTGCCCCCTCGTTCTCCCTGAGCGAGGGGCCGTTGCCTCTTCTGGTCCCGAAGGAAGCAAGGGCGTGGCTGGTCGTACCTGGCAGAAGTCCAGCTACAGCGGCGCATCCAACGGGTGCGTTGAGGTCCGGGCTCTGGACGATCTGATCGAAGTCCGCGAATCCGATGAGCCTGGCACCACACTCGGTGTCAGTCCCGCTGTCTTTGCTGACTTGCTCAGCTCGATCAAGGTCGGTGGACTCGACCACGGCTCATGAGTTGGACGCCCCCTCGATCGTGCCGATCGAGGGGGCGTTGCCGTCTCTCGCATCGAGGAGGCGGAGGACATGGCTGGTCACATGTAGCAGAGGTCCAGCTGTTCCGGCGCACCTGTGGTGGTGTGGCGGGCTTCGAGGCATGCCTCGAAGCCCGCCACCAAGAAACACCGAGCAACCGGGAACGTCACGGGTGCATCGTCCGGCCTTGGGCGTCGCCTTCCACGGCCTCCGCATAGGCGCGGGCCACCTCGGAAGCGGGCGTACCGCCGGCCGGGTCCATGCCCAGGCTTTCCAGGGTTTCCGTGATCCACCCAGGGCTGATGAGGTTGATCCGCAGACCCCGCGGCAGCTCGGCGGCGGCGTTGCGGACGAACCCCTCAAGGCCGGCGTTGATGAGGGCGCCCAGCGACCCGCCCGCCAGTGGAGTGGAGAAGGTGCCCCCGGTCAGTGTGATGGAGCCGCCGTCCCGGAGACGGCGCGCGGCCCGCCGGGCCAGCGCGACCTGCCCGAGGAGTTTGCCCTGTACGCCTGCGGCGATCTCGCCGTCCTCCGCCGACGCCAGGTCAACCAGCGGGCCGCTGGCGGCACAACACACCACGGCGTCCAGGTCCGGCACGTCGTCGAAGAGCGCGTCCAGCGAGGAGGGATCTTCGAGGTCCGCCTTCACCGGTCCTCCGCGCGAGGCCTTCACGACGTCATGAGAGGCCTCTAACGCACTGACGACAGCACGGCCGACCGTTCCGGTCGCCCCGATCACGAGTATCTTCATGCCACTGATCATGGCAGGACGGCTGTGTGCGAACGAGGTCTTCCGGCGACGGCAACCCCCGAAAACGCGGAGTGGGAAGTCGGCCGGGCCGACTTCCCACTCACGGATGACGCCGAACGGACGGTGTCAGTTGTGGGCGTGGAGGTCGGCGTTGAGGCCGCCCCAGGAGCCGGTGCGGGCGATGACCTCGACGGCGCCGGTCTGGGAGTTGCGGCGGAAGAGCAGGTTGTCCTGGCCGGACAGCTCGACGGCCTTGGCCACCGCGCCGTCCGGGGTGGTGACCCGGGTGCCGGCGGTGACGTAGAGGCCGGCCTCGACGACGCAGTCGTTGCCGAGGGAGATGCCGATGCCCGCGTTGGCGCCGAGCAGGCAGCGCTCGCCGACGGAGACGACCTGCTTGCCGCCGCCCGACAGGGTGCCCATGATCGAGGCGCCGCCGCCGATGTCGCTGTGGTCGCCGACCACGACGCCCGCGCTGATCCGGCCCTCGACCATCGAGGTGCCCAGCGTGCCGGCGTTGAAGTTGACGAAGCCCTCGTGCATCACGGTGGTGCCCACGGCCAGGTGCGCGCCGAGGCGGACGCGGTCCGCGTGGGCGATGCGCACGCCGGACGGGGCGACGTAGTCGGTCATCCGCGGGAACTTGTCGATCCCGTAGACGGCGAGCTGCCCGCCCTGGGCGCGCACGGCCAGCCGGGCCTGCTCGACCTTGTCCACCGGGACCGGGCCGATGCTGGTCCAGGCCACGTTGGCCAGCAGGCCGAAGATGCCGTCGAGGTTCAGGCCGTGCGGCCGGACCAGGCGGTGGCTGAGCAGGTGCAGACGCAGGTAGGCGTCGTGCGCGTCGAGCGGCTTCTCGTCCAGCGAGGCGATGGTGGTGCGCACGGCGACCACCTCGACGCCGCGGCGGGCGTCGACGCGCAGCGCCTCGGCGGCGCCCGCGCCCAGCTCGGCCTCGGCCTGCTCGGCGGTCAGGAGGACGGTCCCGGCCGGGCCGGCCTCGGCGGTCAGCGCGGGGGCCGGGTACCAGGTGTCGAGGACGGTGCCGTCCGCGGCGATGGTGGCCAGACCTGCGGCGACGGCGCCGCTCACGGGGGTGGTGGATTCTGCAGTCACATCGTGCACGTTAACGAATCCGGGCCGCCGCTGCCGAACACGCTCACCGTCCGGACCGGACCCGTCGGCCCCGGACGGCGACAAAATGCGGTGCCCTGGGCACTCGTCCTCGGCAATACTCCGACGGGTGTTCATGTCGATCTCCACCACAGGTACCGCCGAGAACCCGGCCACTGACCTGGGCTTTCTGCTGCACAAGCACCCCGGGAAGGTCCAGCGGTTCTCCACGGCGCACGGCGAGGCGCACGTCTTCTACCCGGAGGCGGACGCCGAGGCCTGCACGGCCGCGCTGCTGCTCGACGTCGACCCGGTCGCGCTGGTCCGCAAGGGCCGGGGCAAGGGCCGCGCTGGCTCGCCCGACTTCGCGCTCGCCCAGTACGTCAACGACCGCCCCTACGCGGCCTCCTCGCTGCTCGCGGTGGCGCTGCGGACGGTGTTCCGCACGGCGATGAAGGGTGTCTGCGAGGCCCGTCCCGGGTTGGCCGACCAGCCCCGACCGCTGCGGATCACGCTGCCGGCCGTGCCGGTCGGCGGCGCGCCCGGCGAGGGCGCCGCCGTGGCGATGGCGGTCCGCCTGTTCGAGCCGCTGGGCTGGCGGGTGGAGGCGTCGGCGATCCCGCTGGACACGGCGTTCCCCGAGTGGGGCGAGTCGCGCTACGTGCGGCTGGAGCTGTCGGCGGAGCGCGGGCGGCTGGCCGACGCGCTGCAGCAGCTGTACGTGCTGCTGCCGGCGCTGGACGGTGCCAAGCACTACTGGGTGGCCCCGGACGAGGTCGACAAGCTGCTCGCCGCCGGCGAGGGCTGGCTGGCCGGACACCCGGAGCGGGCCCTGATCACCCGCCGTTACCTGTCGCGGCGCTGGACGCTGACCCGGCGGGCGATGGAGCGCCTGGAGCTGGCCCGGCTGGCGGAGGCCGACGACCGCGAGGTCGAGGAGGTCGACAACGCGGTCGACGACACCACCGAGCCCACCCGGGACCAGGCGCAGGACCAGGAGCAGCAGCGCGCCCCCTCGCTGGCCGAGCAGCGCCGCACCGCCATCCTGGACGCGCTGCGCGAGACCGGCGCCGCCCGGGTGGCCGACCTCGGCTGCGGCCAGGGCGAGCTGATCGCCGCGCTGCTGAAGGACGCGCGGTTCACCGAGGTGCTCGGCGTGGACGTGTCGGTGCGGGCGCTGTCCGCGGCCGCCCGACGGCTGCGGCTGGACCGGATGCCGGAGCGTCAGGCGAGCCGGGTGCGGCTGGTCCAGGGCGCGCTGACGTACACGGACGCCCGGCTGAAGGGCTTCGACGCGGCCGTGCTCTGCGAGGTGATCGAGCACCTGGACCTGCCTCGGCTGCCCGCCCTGGAGTACGCGGTGTTCGGCGCGGCCCGCCCGTCGGCGGTCGTCGTGACCACGCCGAACGCCGGGTACAACGTCCGGTGGGAGAGCCTGCCGGCCGGTCGCCTGAGGCATGCCGACCACCGCTTCGAGTGGGACCGCGCCGAGTTCCGCGGCTGGGCCGACCGGGTCGCCGCCGTGTACGGCTACACGGTCGACATCCGTCCGGTCGGCCCGGGGGACGCCGAGGTGGGCGCCCCGACCCAGCTCGCCCTGTTCCGCCTCGACCACGACGGGGCCGCCGACGCGGTGCCCGCGAACGCAGTCACCATGGACAGCACGACGCCCGACGAAGGGGGCGAGACCCGATGACCGACGAGATCGCCGAGACCAACGAGACCGACGTGGCCCGGTCCGTCGCCCCCGGAACGGCCGCCCCCCGCCACCTCCCGGTGACGGACGTCTCCCTGGTGGTCCTGATCGGCGCCAGCGGCGCGGGCAAGTCCAGCTTCGCCCGCAGGCACTTCCTGCCCACCCAGGTCGTCTCCTCCGACTTCTGCCGAGGCCTGGTGGCCGACGACGAGAACGACCAGTCCGCCTCCGCCGAGGCCTTCGACGTGCTCCACTACATCGTCGGCAAGCGCCTCGCCGCCGGTCGGCTGACCGTCGTGGACGCCACCAACGTGCAGCCGGAGGCCCGCCGGCAGCTGGTCAGGATCGCCCGCGAGCACGACGTGCTGCCGATCGCGATCGTGCTGGACGTCCCGCCGGGCGTCTGCGCCGAGCGCAACCGCTCCCGCCCGGACCGCGACATGCCCGCGCACGTGGTGCCGCGCCAGCACCGCGAGCTGCGCCGCTCCCTGCGCGGCCTGGAGCGCGAGGGTTTCCGCAAGGTACACGTCCTGCGCGGCGAGGCCGAGGTCGAGGCCGCCGAGATCGTGCTGGAGAAGCGCTTCAACGACCTGCGCCACCTCACCGGCCCGTTCGACATCGTCGGTGACGTGCACGGCTGCCGCTCGGAGCTGGAGACCCTGCTGACCCGCCTCGGCTGGACGCTGCTGCGGGACGACGCCGGGCGCCCGGTGGACGCGGTGCACCCGGCGGGCCGCACGGCCGTCTTCGTCGGCGACCTGGTCGACCGCGGCCCGGACACCCCGGGCGTGCTGCGCCTGGTGATGGGCATGGTGGCGGCCGGGCACGCGGTCTGCGTGCCGGGCAACCACGAGAACAAGCTCGGCCGGGCGATGGACGGGCGCAAGGTCACCGTCTCGCACGGCCTCCAGGAGTCGCTGGACCAGCTGGCGGGCGAGTCCGAGGAGTTCCGGGCCGAGGTCCGGGCGTTCATGCGCGGCCTGGTCAGCCACTACCTGCTGGACGGCGGCGCCCTGGTGGTCTGCCACGCGGGCCTGCCGGAGAAGTACCACGGCCGGGCCTCCGGCCGGGTGCGCTCGCACGCCCTGTACGGGGACACCACCGGCGAGACCGACGAGTACGGCCTGCCGGTGCGCTACCCGTGGGCGGAGGAGTACCGGGGCCGGGCGCTGGTGGTCTACGGCCACACGCCGGTCCCGTCGGCGTCCTTCCTCAACAACACCATCTGCCTGGACACCGGCTGCGTCTTCGGCGGCAGCCTGACCGCGCTGCGCTACCCGGAGCGGGAGCTGGTCGGCGTCGGGGCCGAGCGGGAGTGGTACGCGCCGGTGCGGCCGATGCGTACCGACGCGCCGGGTGCCCGGGAGGGCCGCCCGCTGGACCTCGCCGACGTGGCGGGCCGCCGGGCGGTGGAGACGGCGCTGGCCGGCCGGGTCGCGGTGCGGGAGGAGAACGCGGCGGCGGCGCTGGAGGTGATGAGCCGGTTCGCGATCGACCCCCGGCTGCTCGCCTACCTGCCGCCGACCATGGCGCCGAGCGCGACCTCGGCCCGGCCCGGCTACCTGGAGCACCCGGACGAGGCCTTCGCCGCCTACCGGGCGGACGGCGTGGAGCGGGTGGTCTGCGAGGAGAAGCACATGGGCTCGCGCGCGGTGGTGCTGGTGGCGCGGGACGGGGCGGCGCTGGAGAAGCGGTTCGGTCCGGCCGGCCCCGGCGCCATCTGGACCCGCACCGGCCGGGCGTTCCTCGGGGACGAGGCGCTGACCGCGGCGGTGCTGGACCGGCTGCGGACGGCCGCCGAGCGGTCCGGGCTGTTCGAGGAGTTGCGCACCGGCTGGCTGCTGCTGGACGCCGAGCTGATGCCGTGGTCGCTGAAGGCGGTCGAGTTGCTGCGCCGTCAGTACGCGGCGGTCGGCGCGGCGGCGGGCGCGGCGCTGCCGGAGGTGCTGGCCGCGCTGGAGCGGGCGGGCGGGCGCGGGCTGGACGTGGCCGCGCTGACCGGCCGCCAGCGGCGGCGCGCC
>NZ_BAAAKJ010000385.1:5056-10892 GCF_039527695.1 Kitasatospora putterlickiae | reverse complement strand
CGCGCAGGCGTTCACCGAGGCGTACCGGCGGTACTGCTGGCCGACCGAGGGGCTGGCCGGGATCCGGCTGGCGCCGTTCCAGGTGCTGGCCGCCGAGGGGGCGAACCTCGCGGTGCGCCCGCACGACGAGCACCTCGCCTGGATCGACCGGCTGGCCGGGGCGGACGAGGCGGACCACCCGGCGGCCCCGTTGCTGCGCCGGACCGGCCGGCTGGTGGTGGACACCGCCGACGAGGCGTCGGTCGCCGCGGGCGTCGCCTGGTGGGAGGAGCTGACCGCGGCGGGCGGCGAGGGCATGGTGGTCAAGCCGCTGGCCTCGCTGGTGCGCGGCCGGGCGGGGGAGGGGCGGCCGGGAGGGCTGGTCCAGCCGGGGGTGAAGGTGCGCGGGCGCGAGTACCTGCGGATCGTCTACGGCCCGGACTACACCGAGCACCTGGACCGGCTGCGCCAGCGCTTCCTCGGGCACAAGCGGTCGCTGGCGCTGCGCGAGTACGCGCTGGGGCTGGAGGCGCTGGACCGGCTGGCGGGCGGTGAGCCGCTCTGGCGGGTACACGAAGCGGTGTTCGCCGTGCTGGCCCTGGAGTCGGAGCCGGTGGATCCGCGACTGTGACCGGGTCGGGCGGGCGGAAGCGGCAATCGTGCATAGAAATTCTGCACATCGTATAGACTTGCTACTTCCCTGCCCGCCCGTCCCCGTCCGTCATCGTCACACCCAGGAGCCCGGCATGGCCTTCAACCTCCGGAACAGGCACTTCCTCAAGGAGCTCGACTTCACGCCCCAGGAGTTCCGCTTCCTGGTGGACCTCGCCGCCACGCTCAAGGCGGCGAAGTACGCGGGGACCGAGCAGCCCCGGCTGCGGGGCAGGAACATCGCGCTGATCTTCGAGAAGACGTCCACCCGGACGCGCTGCGCCTTCGAGGTCGCCGCCCACGACCAGGGCGCCACCACCACCTACCTGGACCCGGCCGGCTCCCAGATCGGACACAAGGAGTCGATCAAGGACACCGCCCGGGTGCTCGGCCGGATGTTCGACGGCATCGAGTACCGCGGGCACGGCCAGGAGGTGGTCGAGGAGCTGGCCGCGTACGCGGGGGTGCCGGTCTGGAACGGCCTCACCGACGAGTGGCACCCCACCCAGATGCTCGCCGACGTGCTCACCATCACCGAGCACACCGCCAAGCCGCTCACCGAGGTGACGCTCGCCTACCTCGGGGACGCCCGCTCCAACATGGGCAACTCGCTGCTGGTCACCGGCGCGCTGCTCGGCATGGACATCCGGATCGTCGCCCCGCGCGCCCTCTGGCCCGACGACGAGGTGCGCAAGGCCGCGCAGGCCCTCGCCGAGACCAGTGGCGCCCGGATCACCCTCACCGAGGACGTCGCCGACGGCGTGGCCGGGGCCGACTTCCTCTACACCGACGTCTGGGTCTCGATGGGCGAGCCCAAGGAGGTCTGGGCGGAGCGGATCGAGCTGCTCAAGCCGTACCAGGTGTCGATGGGGACGGTGCGCGCCACCGGCAACCCGCAGGTGAAGTTCCTGCACTGCCTGCCGGCCTTCCACGACCTGGGCACGGCGCTCGGCCGGCAGCTGTTCGAGGAGACCGGGATGGCCGAGCTGGAGTGCACCGACGAGCTGTTCGAGTCGGCGCACTCCGTGGTCTTCGACCAGGCCGAGAACCGGCTGCACACCATCAAGGCCGTCCTGGTCGCCACCCTCGGCGGCTGACGGCGCCCGGTAGCCCGCCGCTCCGCTCCCGCTCCGCCGCTACTCCGCCTCGTCCAGGCCGTTCAGGCCGTTCAGGTTCACGCAGGCGACCCGGTCGGCCGCGCCGTGCGCCCCGGCCGGTTCGCCCGCGTGCAGCACCAGTGAGCGGGCCCCGCCCGGCCGGGGCCGCCAGGCCACCGAGGTGGCGGCGGTGCCCTCGCCCCGCCCGTCGGTGCGCAGGGCGAACCGCAGCTCGTTGCGGTCGTTGGCGTACGCGGGGTCGGTGGACGGGCTGACCGGGTCCACCACGTCCTGGTAGTGCGGGCCGGACGCCGCCGGGTCGGCCCCGCACGCGCCGGTGTGCAGGTGCGCCGGGAACTCGTGGTCGGCGGCGACCCCGGCCACGCTCACGGTCAGGACGGTCCGCCCGGGCACCGAGCGGTCCACCACCACCCGCACGTGCGAGCCGTACGGCACCAGGTCCGGCGCGTGGCTGATCGCGGCCGGCGGGACGAACGCGCCGGCCGGGTCGAAGTCGGCCTCGGTGACCGCGACCGGGACGGCGGCGGGCGCCAGCAGGGCGAACGGGAGCAGCGCGGAGGCGAGCGGAGCGGGCATCGGCGAACCTCTTCGGGTGGGGGTGCGGGAGCCCGGACGCCCCCGGCGGTGCGGGGGGCCGGACGCCCCGTTCAACGGCGCGCACGGCCTCCCGGACACGCCCCGGTCACCCGTCGGCGCGCCGGATCCCCCGGATCTCGCAGCGCGGCCCGCTGGCCCGCATCAGCCGCAGGTCGGCGGTGACCAGCGGCGCCCCGAACCGTTCGGCCACCGCGACGTAGGCGGCGTCGTCCGGGGTGAGGTTGTCCTTCAGCTCCCAGATCCGCCCGAGCAGCGGCTCGACCGGGACCTTGCGGACCGCCAGTCCGGGCAGGGCGGCGGCGAGCTCGCCGACCCGTTCGGCGGTGAGCTCGCGGGCCAGGTAGAGGCCGCGCAGCGACTGCATGACCTCGATGACGATGTGCTCGGGTGCCACCCATTCGCCGCCCGCGGCGAGCTCGGCGCGGGCGGCCTCGCCGCGACCGCCCTCGTCGGCCAGCGCCAGCACCAGCGCGGACGCGTCCACCACGATCATCGGTCGGCCCCCGTATCCGTTCCCGGTATGTCACTCGCGGCTCACCGTACCGGTGCCGGCGCGTCGGCCGGTGTCGGGGAGGATGCACCCGGTGGGAGCAGGCCGGGGGTGGTGCCGACGTGGCGGACGGCGCGGCATGCACTATGGTTTATCTCGACATCGAGATAATTCCGCCTTACGATATATCTCGACATCAAGATACTTGCCGAGAGGCGCTCACCGGCGGTGCGGGCAAGGTCAGCCTAAGTAAGGGTGACCTTACCACCGTGGCGGCCGGATACCGCACGAAGCACCTAGAAGGAGTCAGTCGTGTCCGCGAACAGCTTCGACGCCCGCAGCTCGCTGCAGGTGGGCGACGAGTCGTACGAGATCTTCAAGCTCTCCGCCGTCGAGGGTTCCGCTCGGCTGCCCTACAGCCTCAAGGTGCTGCTGGAGAACCTGCTCCGCACCGAGGACGGCGCCAACATCACCGCCGAGCACATCGGCGCCCTCGGCAACTGGGACGCCGACGCCCAGCCGAGCCAGGAGATCCAGTTCACCCCGGCCCGCGTGATCATGCAGGACTTCACCGGCGTGCCGTGCGTGGTCGACCTCGCCACCATGCGCGAGGCCGTCAAGGAGCTGGGCGGCGACCCGGCCAAGATCAACCCGCTGGCGCCGGCCGAGCTGGTCATCGACCACTCCGTCATCGCCGACAAGTTCGGCACCCCGGACGCCTTCGTCCAGAACGTCGAGATCGAGTACGGCCGCAACAAGGAGCGCTACCAGTTCCTGCGCTGGGGCCAGACCGCGTTCGACGAGTTCAAGGTCGTCCCGCCGGGCACCGGCATCGTCCACCAGGTGAACATCGAGCACCTGGCCCGCACCGTCATGGTCCGCAACGGCCAGGCGTACCCGGACACCTGCGTGGGCACCGACTCGCACACCACCATGGTCAACGGCCTGGGCGTGCTGGGCTGGGGCGTCGGCGGCATCGAGGCCGAGGCCGCCATGCTCGGCCAGCCGGTCTCCATGCTGATCCCGCGCGTCGTCGGCTTCAAGCTGACCGGTGAGCTGCCGGCCGGCACCACCGCCACCGACCTGGTCCTCACCATCACCGAGATGCTGCGCAAGCACGGTGTGGTCGGCAAGTTCGTCGAGTTCTACGGCGACGGCATCGGCGCCATCCCGCTGGCCAACCGCGCCACCATCGGCAACATGTCGCCGGAGTTCGGCTCGACCTGCGCGATCTTCCCGATCGACGCCGAGACCATCAACTACCTGAAGCTCACCGGCCGCGACGAGCAGCAGCTCGCCCTGGTCGAGGCGTACGCCAAGGAGCAGGGCCTCTGGCACGACCCGTCGCACGAGCCGGTCTACTCGGAGTACCTGGAGCTGGACGTCTCCACCGTCGTCCCGTCGATCTCCGGCCCGAAGCGCCCGCAGGACCGCGTGATCCTGGCCGAGGCCGCCGAGCGCTTCGCCGAGGCGCTGCCGACCTACTCGGCCGAGGCCTCCAAGCCGACCGCCGTCACCGCCCCCGACGGCTCGTCCTACCGGATCGACAACGGCGCGGTCGTGATCGCCTCGATCACCTCCTGCACCAACACCTCCAACCCCTCCGTCATGCTGGGCGCCGCCCTGCTGGCGAAGAAGGCCGTGGAGAAGGGCCTGACGGTCAAGCCCTGGGTCAAGACCACCCTGGCGCCCGGCTCCAAGGTCGT
Organism: Kitasatospora putterlickiae; assembly: GCF_039527695.1. Lineage (NCBI taxonomy): Bacteria > Bacillati > Actinomycetota > Actinomycetes > Kitasatosporales > Streptomycetaceae > Kitasatospora > Kitasatospora putterlickiae. The sequence goes on along the minus strand of NZ_BAAAKJ010000385.1, from coordinate 6,351 downwards.
CATGGACTACTACGAGAAGGCCGGCCTGCTCCCGTACATGGAGAAGCTGGGCTTCAACCTGGTCGGCTACGGCTGCGTCACCTGCATCGGCAACTCGGGCCCGCTGCCCGAGGAGGTCTCGGCCGCGGTCAACGAGTCCGACCTGGCCGTCGTCTCGGTGCTCTCCGGCAACCGCAACTTCGAGGGCCGGATCAACCCCGACGTCAAGATGAACTACCTGGCCTCCCCGCCGCTGGTGGTCGCCTACGCCCTCGCCGGCAACATGAACGTCGACATCACCAGGGACGCCCTGGGCCAGGACGCCGACGGCAACGACGTCTTCCTCGCCGACATCTGGCCGTCCGAGCAGGAGGTCGCCGACACCGTCGCCGGCTCCATCGACCAGGACATGTTCGACAAGGGCTACCAGGACGTCTTCGCCGGCGACCACCGCTGGCAGTCGCTCCCGGTCCCGACCGGCAACACCTTCGAGTGGGACGCCGAGTCCACCTACGTCCGCAAGCCCCCGTACTTCGAGGGCATGGCCAAGACCCCGAGCCCGGTGACCGACATCGCCGGCGCCCGCGTCCTGGCCAAGCTGGGCGACTCGGTCACCACCGACCACATCTCCCCGGCCGGCAACATCAAGCCGGGCACCCCGGCGGCGCAGTACCTGACCGCCAACGGCGTCGAGAAGCGCGACTTCAACTCCTACGGCTCGCGCCGTGGCAACCACGAGGTCATGATCCGCGGCACCTTCGCCAACATTCGCCTGCGCAACCAGATCGCGCCGGGCACCGAGGGCGGCTACACCCGCGACTTCACCCAGGCCGACGCCCCGGTGTCGTTCATCTACGACGCCTCGCAGAACTACCAGGCCGCCGGCACCCCGCTGGTCGTCCTGGCCGGCAAGGAGTACGGCTCCGGCTCGTCCCGCGACTGGGCCGCCAAGGGCACCGCGCTGCTCGGCGTCAAGGCCGTCATCGCCGAGTCCTACGAGCGCATCCACCGCTCGAACCTGATCGGCATGGGCGTCCTGCCGCTGCAGTTCCCGGAGGGCGAGAACGCCGACTCCCTCGGCCTGACCGGCGAGGAGACCTTCTCCTTCACCGGCGTGACCGAGCTCAACGAGGGCCGCACCCCGGCGACCGTCAAGGTCACGGCGGTCGGCGCGGACGGGACCGGCAAGGAGTTCGACGCGGTCGTGCGCATCGACACCCCCGGCGAGGCGGACTACTACCGCAACGGCGGCATCCTGCAGTACGTGCTGCGCAGCCTGATCAACGGCTGAGCACCGCGCTGAGCGCCGAGGAGGG
>NZ_BAAAKJ010000385.1:0-5048 GCF_039527695.1 Kitasatospora putterlickiae | reverse complement strand
CCCTCCTTCGCTTCCCTGTCCGGCCACCCCCGCTTTGCCGGCCTTTTGCATAGTGCGCCGACCCGGTCCGACCCCTTGTGCGGCACCGGCGCGATGGACTAAACCTCTTGTTCCAGCTGGTCCAGACCAATTGACGCTGATTCAGAGAATAGGTCCGGTATGCCCATTCGCCGCCCCGCCCTGCTCGCCGCAGCCACCGTCGCCGCGCTGCTCGCCTCCACCGCCGCCACCGCCACGGCCAACGCCGCCGACGGCGCCAAGGGCCCCAAGCTGAAGGGCCAGCGGGTCGGCTACTTCACCTCGTGGGGCGCCGAGAGCACCGCCAAGCGCGTCCAGGAGACCGGCCAGGCCGGCCGGCTCACCGTGATCAACTACGCCTTCGGCAACGTCTCCGCCGAGGGCACCTGTTTCGAGAGCAACGAGGCCGGCCAGGGCGACGCCTGGAACGACTACCAGCGTCCCTTCTCCGCCGCCGACTCGGTGGACGGCGTCGCAGACGCCCCGGGCCAGGCGCTCAAGGGCCACTTCAACCAGCTGCGCAAGCTCAAGGCGAAGAACCCGCAGCTCAAGGTGGTCATCTCGCTGGGCGGCTGGAGCTGGTCCAAGTACTTCTCGGACGCCGCCGCCACCGAGGAGGCCCGCCAGAAGTTCGTCTCCTCCTGCATCGACCTCTACATGAAGGGCGACGTGCCGCGGCTGGCCGACTCCCCGGAGGGCGGCGAGGGCGTGGCCGCGGGCGTCTTCGACGGCATCGACGTCGACTGGGAGTACCCGGGCGGCGGCGGTGACGCGGGCAACGTGGTCCGCCCCGAGGACGGCCGCAACTTCACCCTGCTGATGGAGGAGTTCCGCGACCAGCTGGACGAGCTGGCCCAGGAGCGCGCCCAGGCCGGCAAGGGCAAGGGCAAGAAGCCCGAGCACTACCTGCTGACCGCCGCCGTCGCCGCCAACGAGACCGTCGCCGACCGGCTGGAGCTGCCCGAGCTCGCCGAGTCCGTCGACTGGCTCAACCTCATGACCTACGACCTGCACGGGCCGTGGGAGGGCAAGGGCCCGACCAACCACCACTCCCCGCTCTACTCCGACCCCACCGACCCGGACGCGCGCCAGCGCAGCTCCGACAAGGCCGTCGACCACTACGCCCAGCGCGGCCTGCCCTCCCAGCAGACCGTCCTCGGCACGCCGTTCTACGGCCACGGCTGGACCGGCGTGCCGGCCGGCAACCGCAACGGCCTCTACCAGAAGGCCACCGGCACCGTGCCGGACCTCACCTACAAGGAGCTCAACGCGCTGCCCGGCTCCACCACCTACGTGGACCGCGACCACGGCGCGTCCTGGAAGTACGACGGCAACACCTTCTACAGCTTCGACTCGGCCGAGGTGCTCACCGAGAAGGCCCGCTACGCCCGCTGGAACGACCTGGCCGGCGTGATGGTCTGGGCGCTGGACGGCGACGACGCCAAGGGCAGCGCGATGGCCGCCCTGGACAAGGGCCTGCGCGGCAAGTGACCCGGCGCTGACCCCGCCGTCCGTCGGTTCAGGCCCGGTCGCAGGCCTGCGCCCGCAGCGCGCGGGCCAGGTCGTCCCGGCGCTCCAGCACCAGGCGGCGCAGCGCGGGCGCCGCGTCCGGGTGCCCGGTCAGCCAGGCGTCCGCCTCGGCCAGGGTGGCCTCGTCCACCTGCGCCTGCGGGAAGAAGCCGCCGACGATGCGCATCGCGATCTCGATGGTCCGCTCGGCCCAGACCCGCTCCAGCAGCTTGAAGTAGGGCGCGGCGTAGAGCGCGGTCAGGTCGCGGTGGGCGGGCACCGCGAAGCCGGCGATGTTGGCCTCGACCAGCGCGTTGGGCAGCTCGTCGGAGTCGATCACGGCGGACCAGGCGGCGGCCTTGGCCTCCGGGGTGGGCCGGGCGGCCAGGCACTGGGTGTGCTGGCGGCGCCCGCTGGCGGTGTTGTCGGCGGCGAGTTCCCCGGCCAGCTCCTCCTCGCCGGCCTGGCCGGCCGCGGCGAGCGCCAGCCACAGCGCCCAGCGCAGCTCCTGGTCGACCTCCAGGCCGTCGATCCGGGCGGTGCCGGCCAGCAGGCCGCGGACCAGGCCGAGGTGTTCGGAGCCGTTGGCGGTCTGCGCGAGGAAGCGGGCCCAGGCCAGCTGGTGGTCGCCGCCGGGGGCGGCGGCGCGCAGCTCGCGCAGCGCGCCGTCGGCGAGCAGCCGGCCGCCCTCGCCGCGCCAGGCCGGGTCGGCGTAGAGGTCGACGGCGCCCTTGGCCTGGCTGTGCAGGGTCTGCAGGACGCCGATGTTGGCCTCCTGGCCGGCGAACCGCAGGACCAGCGCCACGTAGTCGCGGGCCGGCATGAGGGCGTCGCGGGTGAGGTTCCAGACGGCGGACCAGGCGAGCGCGCGGGCCAGGTCGTCCTTGATGTCGCCGAGGCCGGTGCGCAGGGTCTCCAGCGACTCCTGGTCGAAGCGGACCTTGCAGTAGGTCAGGTCGTCGTCGTTGAGCAGGACGAGCGCGGGCCGGGTGCGGCCGGCGGCCTCGGCGACGACGGTGCGGGCGCCGGTGACGTCCAGTTCGAAGCGGTCGGTGCGCACCAGCGCGCCGTCGGCGTCCCGGTCATAGAGGCCGACCGCGATCCGGTGCGGGCGCAGCACGCCGCCGTCCTGGAGGACGGCGAGTTCGGTGATCCGGCCCTCGGCGTCGGCGGTGAGCTGCGGGGTGAGGGTGTTGACGCCGGCGGTCTGCAGCCAGGCTGCGGCCCAGGACTTGAGGTCGCGGCCGCTGGTCTCCTCCAGGATGTCCAGCAGGTCGGCGAGTTCGGTGTTGCCGAAGGCGTGCCGCTGGAAGTAGCGGCGGGCGCCCTCGAAGAAGGCGTCGGCCCCGGCGTACGCCACCAGCTGCTTGAGCACCGAGGCGCCCTTGGCGTAGGTGATGCCGTCGAAGTTGAGCTTGGCGTCCTCAAGGTCGCGGATGTCGGCGGTGATCGGGTGGGTGGTGGGGAACTGGTCCTGCCGGTAGGCCCAGGCCTTGCGCTGGTTGGCGAAGGTGACCCAGGCGGAGCGGTAGCGGGTGCCGGCGCCGACCAGGCCGTAGGAGCCCATGAAGTCGGCGAAGGACTCCTTCAGCCACAGGTCGTCCCACCAGCGCATGGTGACCAGGTCGCCGAACCACATGTGGGCCATCTCGTGCAGGACGACGTTGGCGCGGCCCTCGTAGGCGGCGTCGGTGACCCGCGAGCGGAAGACGAACTCCTCGCGGAAGGTGACGCAGCCGGGGTTCTCCATGGCGCCGATGTTGTACTCGGGGACGAACGCCTGGTCGTACTTGCCGAAGGGGTACGGGTAGCCGAAGCGCTCGTGGAAGAAGTCGAGTCCGAGCTTGGTGACGCCGAGGATCTCGTCGGCGTCGAAGTGCGGGGTGAGCGACCTGCGGCACATCGCGGAGAGCGGGATGTCCAGCACGGTGCCGTCGTCGAGGGTGCGGCTGTAGTGGTCGCGGGCGACGTGGTACGGGCCGGCGACGACGGCGGTGAGGTACGTGGAGATCGGCTTGGTGGGCGCGAACTCCCAGGCGCGGGCGCCGGCTTCGGCGGTGACCGTCAGGTGCGGGGCGTTGGACCAGACGTCCCAGGCGGCGGGCGCGGTGACGGTGAAGGTGAACGGGGCCTTCAGGTCGGGCTGTTCGAAGGTGGCGAAGACCCGGCGGGCGTCGGCCGGCTCGTAGTGGGTGTAGAGGTAGGTCTCGCCGTCGGCGGGGTCGGTGAAGCGGTGCAGGCCCTCGCCGGTGCGGCTGTAGGCGCAGTCGGCCTCGACGGTGAGCACGTTCTCGGCGGCCAGGCCGTCGACGTGCACCCGGGCGCCGTCGTAGGCGGTGGCCGGGTCGAGGGCGCGGCCGTTGAGGGTGACGGCGCGCACGGCGGGGGCGAGCAGGTCGACGAAGGTCGACGCGCCCGGTTCGGCGCAGCGGAAGGCGATGGTGGTGGTGGAGCGGAAGGTGGCGGCCGCGGGGTCGGGGGCCGAGGTCACGTCCAGCTGGACGCGGTAACCGTCCACGGTGAGGATGCTGGCCCGCTGCTGGGCTTCGTCGCGGCTCAGGTTCTTGCCCGGCACGGCGGTACTCCTTTGTCCGGCTCGCACGGTGGTGCGGTCTTCGCTGGTGCGGTGGTGCGGCGCGCTGTGGTGCTGCGGGGGCATCCTTTCACGCCCTCCGCGCCGGTACCATTGCACAACTCGGGCGGGCTGGGCGGAATCAGCGGCGCGGGCCGGGTTGTTGCCGTTCCGGGGGAGCGGTCGAGCGTGGCCGCGGGCCCCCGACGCACACTCCTCTCTTCCGGACGACTCTCGAAGGACGACAGCCGTGACGACTTCCGCTGGCGCCGCCGGCGCCGCCGAGCGCAAGACCGCCGACTTCTGGTTCGACCCGGCCTGTCCGTGGGCCTGGATGACGTCCCGCTGGCTGATCGAGGTGCAGCGGCTGCGCCCGGTGGACGTGAACTGGCACGTGATGAGCCTGTCGGTGCTGAACGAGGACCGGGACATGCCGCCGCAGTACCGGGAGCTGCTGGACAACGCCTGGGGCGCGGTGCGGGTGTGCGTCGCGGCCGCGAAGCAGCACGGCGACCAGGTGCTGGGCCGGCTCTACACCGAGCTGGGCACCCGTTTCCACAACGAGGGCCTGCCGCAGAACCGGGAGACGATCGAGGCGGCGCTGGTGGCGGCCGGGCTGCCGGCCGAGCTGGCGGACGCGGCCGGCACCGACGCGTACGACGACGCGCTGCGCCTGTCGCACAAGGAGGGCATCACCCTGGTCGGCGAGGACGTCGGCACCCCGGTGATCGCGGTCGAGGGCGTGGACGGCGAGCGGGTCGCCTTCTTCGGCCCGGTGGTGACGCCGATCCCGCGCGGTGAGGCCGCGGCCCGGCTGTGGGACGGCACCCTGCTGGTCGCCTCGACGCCGGGCTTCTACGAGATCAAGCGGACCCGTACCGCGAGCCCGTCCTTCGACTAGATGAGTGATGCCAAGGGTTAGTGGTCGTAGGCGATCAGCGAGCGCATG
>NZ_BAAAKJ010000384.1:3371-6098 GCF_039527695.1 Kitasatospora putterlickiae | reverse complement strand
GCCCCGACCTGGCCGATCACCTCCTCCCCGACGAGATCCGCCGCCGCATCCAGGACTTCCGCGCCATGGTCGGCACCGAGGCGCGCCGCCGGGCGGCCGAGCTACGCGGTACCGAGCACGTCGCCCAACGGGCCGTCGCGCCCAGCCCCGACCGGATCGACTTCCTCGCCGCCGGTCACGACCAGCTCGCCGAACTCCGGCGCACCGTGCACCCGTTGGCCCGCAAGCTGGCCACCCGGCTGGCCGCCCGACGGCGCCGGGCGGCGCGCGGGCACATCGACCTGCGCCGCACCCTGCGCCGCTCGCTGTCCACCGGCGGCGTCCCGCTGCGCCCGGCCCACCGGCTGCGCCGCCCCGCCCGGCCGGAGCTGGTGCTGATCTGCGACGTCTCCGGCTCGGTGGCGGGTTTCGCCGACTTCACCCTGCTGCTGGTCCAGGCGATGCGCGACCAGTTCAGCAAGGTCCGGGTGTTCGCCTTCGTCAACCGCACCGCCGAGGTGACCGACCTGCTCGCCCGCGGCGGCGGCGACCCGGCCGGGCTGGCCCGGCGGATCATCACCGAGGCCAAGGTGACGGGCTACCACGGCAACAGCGACTACGGCTCGGCGCTCGGCGAGTTCGCCGAGCACCACCTGGACGCCGTGGGTCCCCGGACCAGCGTGCTGATCCTCGGCGACGCCCGGAACAACCACCGGGACCCCAACCCGTCCGCCCTCCACCGCGTCGCCGCGCGCGCCCGCCGGGTCTACTGGCTCAATCCGGAGCAGCCCGCCCTCTGGGGCACCGGGGACTCGGCCGCCCCCGTCTACGCCGGGCTGGTCGAGATGCACTGCTGCCGCGACGCCCGCCGGCTGGGCGAGTTCATCGCCCGACTCCTGCCGGTCTGATCGCCCGCCCGCCCACCGAAGCCTTCGACACGGGAGCCGCCATGGGACCGAACGGTGTTCCCGACTGGTTCTGGGACGCCCTGGACGCGACCCGACCACGCCTGTCCGCTCTGGAGTCGTGGCTGGAGCGCCGGCCCCGGGACGTCCTCGAAGCCTTCGCGCTCGCGCACGAGGAGGCGGCGGAGGCGCTGGCCGACTACGCGGAAGGCGTGCGGGTGAACGGGGACGTCTGGTCCGAGGACGACACCGAGGACCTCTGCGGGTGGGTGGTCGGGCAGGGCCGCGCGTTCTGGGGCTCGGTGATCGCGGGGGAACGGTCGCTGGAGGAGGCCGCGCGGCTGTACCTCGACCCGGACCCGGACCAGGTCCTGCCGTGGGACGAGGAGGTCGCGAATCCGGAGCACCGGGGCTACCAGTCCCCCGGGAGCATCGCCCACGGGGTCTACCGCACGCGCTTCGCCGAGGACCTCCACGAACGGCTCGACGGCGGATGAGCAGGCCGCCCGGCGGGTCTCAGCCGTCCAGGTGCCGGAGGAAGTCCAGCAGCGCGGCGGTGACCTCGGCCGGACTCTCCTGCTGCGTCCAGTGCCCGACGCCCGGGAGGGTCACCCGCCGGTACAGCCTGGGCGTCAGGTTCGCCAGGAGCAGCCGCGTCACCTCCTCCGGAACCAGGGCGGCGCCCAGGTCCTGATCCCCGGTCACGTAGAGGGCGGGCACCTCGACCGGACGTCCGGCGAGCCCGGCGAGCAGCTCGTTGTTCCGGTCGATGTTGCGGTACCAGTTGAGGCCGCCGGTGAAGGCCCGCTCGCCGTGCTCGGCGTAGTCGGCGACCAGGGCCTCGATGTCCGCCTCCGACAGCCAGTCCGGCAGCCGCTCGGGGTCGACGGTGCCGTCCAGCAGGGTCCCGCCCTCGCCGACCACCCAGGCGCGCGGCCCCCCGTCGCGCGCGAAGTCCCCCGAGCCGCTGAAGAGCATGCGGCGGAACGTCGCGTGCGGGTCCCGGGCGAGTTCGGCGTCGGCGACGCCCGGGCGCTGGAAGTAGAGCTGGTAGAAGCCCTCGCCGAACCGCTCCCTGGCCTCCGCCAGCGGCGGCGGGCCGAGGGTCGGCAGCGGCGGGACGCTGAGCCCCGCGACGCCGCGCACCAGGTCGGGGCGGAGGGTCGCGGTGGTCCAGGCGACCGGGGCGCCCCAGTCGTGGCCGACCAGCACCGCGCGCTCCTCGCCGAGCTCACGGATCAGGCCGGTGACGTCGCCGACCAGGTGGAGCAGGGTGTAGGCGTCGACCGACTCGGGCTGCTCGCTGCGGGCGCAGCCGCGCTGGTCGACGGCGACCACCCGGTACCCGGCCTCGGCGAGCGGGGCGAACTGGTGCCGCCAGGCGTACCAGCTCTCCGGGAAGCCGTGCAGCAGCAGCACCAGCGGACCCCGCCCCTGCTCGGCGACGTGCAGCCGGACCCCGTTGACCTGGACGTGACGGTGCGCGATCCGTCCGTACGCCTGCTTGGTCATCCGGACCTCCCCGTTGACGGCTGGTCAGCCGCTCCAACGGACGGCGGCCGGGGGTTCGTTCCCGGGGCCGGCTCAGCCGGCCTGGGCCCGGGTCGTGGCGTCGGCCTGGGCCTGGGCCTGGGCCTGGGCCAGCTTCTCCCGGGCGTCCGCGAGGTCCTCCGCCGTGGGCGCGTCGTCCTGGGTGAAGCGGTGCCGCCAGTAGCCGCTGAACTCGACCGAGGCCTTCGGCACGCCGCGTTCCTCCAGCAGGTGGCGGCGGAGCGTACGGACCGCGGACGCCTCACCGGCCACCCAGGCGAACGGGGTGCCGGCCGGCAGCAGCACGGGGGCG
>NZ_BAAAKJ010000384.1:2111-3362 GCF_039527695.1 Kitasatospora putterlickiae | reverse complement strand
CGACCAGCCGCCGGCCCGGCACGGCGCCGTCACGGTGCAGCCACCGCACGGCCGTTCCGCCCGGGCCGGGCAGCGGCTGCTCCTCGGCGCGGTCGGCGACCTCGGCGAACACCACCGTCTCGGTGCCCTCGGGCAGCGCCTCCAGCAGGGTGCCGATCGCGGGCAGCGCCGACTCGTCGCCGGCCAGCAGGACCCAGTCCGCCGCCGCTGCCGCCGCCGTGACCGACAGCGGGGAGGCGTAGAGCGAGGAGGGTCCGACCATGCCCAGCCGGTCCCCGGGCCGGGCCCGTGCGGCCCAGGCGCTCGCCGGACCGGTGTCGCCGTGCAGCACGAAGTCGATCTCCAGCAGCGCGGTCCCGGGCCGGCGCCGCCGGAGGGTGAGGCTGCGCATCCACGGCCGCTCCGCCTCCGGGATGGCCAGGTACGCCTGGTACCAGCCCATGGCGTCCTCGGTCGCCCCGGGAAGCACGGGGGCGTCCTGGCCCGGACGGGGGAAGCAGAGTTTGACCTGCTGGTCGGGCGAGGTGCCGACGCTCGCGTCCAGGTCCTCGGCCTGGAAGGTGACCCGGGCCGTCCGAGGAGTGACGCGCGTGACCTCGGTGACCTGGACGTAGGTGACGGGAAGGCTCATGGCTCGACCTCCGGTTTCGGTCCCCCGTTGATACCTTATGCCGTAAAGAGTTCCTCGTAGCGAGGTTACCTTATGCGATAAGGAGTTCCGCCGTGACCGTCTTCGCCGGACAGGGCGACGCCCGCCGCTCCATGGCACTGCTGTGGCGCTCCCCCGAGGCCCCGCGCCCCGGGCGCAGCGGGCCCAAGCCCGGGCTGAGCGTGGACGCGATCGTCCTCGCCGGGATCGCCGTCGCCGACGCCGAGGGCATGGCGGCGCTCTCCATGCGCGCGGTCGGCGAGCGCCTCGGCCGCACCGCCATGGCCCTCTACACCTATGTCCCGGGCAAGGCCGAACTGCTGGACCTCATGCACGACCGGGTGCTCGCCGAGCTGCCCGTCTCCTACGATCCGGCCCCGGGCTGGCGGCCGGCCGTCACCGCCTGGGCCGACGACGCCCTCGCCTGCTACCTGCGCCACCCCTGGGTGCTGCGGATCTCCCAGGCCCGCCCGGTCCTCGGGCCGGCCGAGCTGGGGGCGATGGAGGCGCTGCTGCGGATCCTCCAGGGGGCCGGACTGGATCCCGGACGGCTGCGGGGGGCGGTCGCCGCCCTGTGGCAGTTCGTCCGGGGGTCCGCGGCG
>NZ_BAAAKJ010000384.1:0-2089 GCF_039527695.1 Kitasatospora putterlickiae | reverse complement strand
GCGGCCGCCACCGGCGTGCCGGACGAGGAGTGGTGGCACGCCCGCGCGTCCCAACTCGCCGAACTCGCACCCGACTTCGCCGAGCGATTCCCCCTGCTCACCGCGCTCGAACAGGCCGGCGCCGCCGAGGCAGGCGCCGGGAACCCCGCTCCCGACCGCACCCGGGAGGCCTTCCGCACCGGGCTGGCGGTCCTGCTCGACGGCATCGCGGCGGCTTCCAGGGCCTGACGCCGGGCCTGGCTCAGTCCTTGGCGCCCCGGCGGTCCAGGAGCTCGGTGCCGACGGCGAGCAGCACGCCCACGCCGATCATCACGAAGTACCCCACCGTCTGGTGGTCGGCGGGAACGAGGAACCGGACGAAGCCGAAGATGTGCAGGTCCCACAGGTGGTCGGAGAGCAGTCCGCTGAGTCCGCCGACGACCAGGACGAAGCTCACGAAGCCGAGGAAGTTCTTCATGCCCAGGACGTTAGGCGGCCGGGTCCGGAGCGGGATCCGACTTTCGGCGCGACCCGGCGTCACCAAAGTCGCGCGTGCGCAGCAGCGGCGCGGCGGCGAGGGCCGGGGCGGCGGCCAGCGCGAAGCAGAGCGGCAGCGGCAGCCGGCCGACCAGCAGGCCCACGGTCGCGCCGCCGGCGACCGAGCCGGCGTTGAGGGCGGTGTTCACCCAGGCCCCGGCGCGGGTGCGGGCCTCGGCGGCGACCGCCTCGTCCGCCACCAGGTAGGCGGTGGTGATGGCCGGTGAGACGAAGAACCCGGCGAGCGCGACGACCGCGGCGAGCACCAGGAGGTTCGGCGCGAGGCCCGCGGCGGCCAGCGCCAGGCCGAGGCCGGCCGTGAACAGCGGCAGCCGGACGGCGTTCGACACCGGACGGTCCAGCGCGCCCAGCCCGAGGCCGCCGACCGCGCTGCCGACCGAGAGCGCGGCCAGGACCCAGCCGACCGCCTCCGGCCGGCCCTGCCGTTCGGCGAAGGCGACCACCATGAGGTCGAGCGCGCCCAGCGCCAGCCCGGTCACGGCCGCGCCGACCACCGCGTTCCGCAGCGCCGCTCCACCGCGGAGCCGGCCGGTCACGCCGGACCGCGCCTCCGCCTTCCCTTCACCGGCGGCCGCCCAGGCGCCCGTCGCCGCGAGCGGCGAGGCGACCAGCAGCAGGGCCCCGGTGAGCAGCAGGGCCGCGCCCACGACGACGGCGCCGGCGGCACCGGTGAGCGGCAGGAGGGCGGCGACCAGCAGCGGGCCGCTGACGAAGAGCAGTTCCTCGGCGACCCCGTCGAGGCTGAAGGCGCGGCGGAGCAGGGCCGGGTCGGGGAGCAGCCGGCGCCAGAGCGTCCGCATCACCGGGCCGAGCGGCGGGATGCAGGCGCCCGCGGGGGCGAGCAGAGCGGCGAGCACCACCGGCGAGGTACCGGGCCGGGCGGTGGCGGCGGCCGTGGCGAGCAGCAGCGCGGTGTTCAGCACGGCCATCGGCGGCAGCGCGCGCCGGGGGCCGTAGCGGTCGACCAGAGCGGCCCTGACCGGGGAGAGGAGCACGTTGGTGAGGCCGAACAGGGCCATCAGCATGCCGGCGGCGGAGTAGGAGTCGGTGGAGTCGCGGATGGCGAGCAGCAGGGCGAGCGGGGCCACGCCGAAGGACAGGCGGCCGAGCAGCGCCGCGGTGAAGGTGCGGGCGGCGTGCGGGGCGGCGAGCACGGCACGGTAGCCGGGACGCCCGGAGGTGGTGGAAGGCATTGACGAAACGTTCCTCGATGGAGGCCGGGACACGGGCGGCAACGCCCAGCGGCACCGGATGCGTGCGGGGACACCGGAGGACCGCGCCGACGGCGATGGTCGGGGCGCGGTCGCGACGGGTCGGCTACGCACGAGGGACGAACATGATCCGTACCGTACCAGCCCGGCGGCCCCGGCTCCGGGGCCCGGACGGAGCAGCGGGCAGGGCGGGGCGGTGGTCGCCCGGGTTACGTTCGCCGTGTGCAGCAGCGCTCACCCCATGTCAGCAGGCGCGCCCGGGTCGGGATACCGGCCGCCGGCGCCGTCGCCGCGCTGGCCATCGCGGCCGGTTCGCCCGCGGCGCTGTCGGCGGGGCCGCC
>NZ_BAAAKJ010000383.1:2050-2440 GCF_039527695.1 Kitasatospora putterlickiae | reverse complement strand
CGGGGCGGCGAGCTGGAGGTGGCCGTGGCCGTCGGGCAGCGCGGCGTGGGAGGGCGCCCCGGAGCCGTCCCGGGGGTCCGGGGCGGCGATCCGCAGGGTGGTCTCGCCGATCCGCAGCAGGCCGGTGCCGTCCAGCGGGACGGCCTCCTCGGGCGGGCCGGGCGGGACGATCCGGCCGTCGACGGTGGTGCCGTTGGTGGAGCCGAGGTCGCGGACGGTCACGGTGCCGTCGTCGCCGAGGTGCAGGGCGAGGTGGAGCCGGGAGACGTCGGGGTCGTCGACCGGGACGTCGGCCTCGCCGGAGCGGCCGACCCGGATCTCCCGGCCGTGCAGGCGGTGCACGCCGCCGGCGTCGGGGCCGCCGACGACGCGCAGCTCGGCGGCGGCCGG
>NZ_BAAAKJ010000383.1:0-1970 GCF_039527695.1 Kitasatospora putterlickiae | reverse complement strand
CGCGCACGCCGACGGCGCCCGCGAGGGCGCCCGCCAGGGAGCCGAGCGCGGTGCCGACGGGGGCGGTGACCAGCACGTCCACATAGGGGATGGCGGAGCCGGCGGCTGCCGGGCCGCTGCGCGGTCGGAGGACGGTCAGCCGGATCTGCATCTCGCCCGCGGTCCCTTCTGCTGGTGTGACGCCTTGTGCCGCTGCCTCGGGCCGCTGCGGGTGAGCGGGGGTGGCCGCGACACCGCTTGGGCCACAAGAGTGGCGAGTGTCATCCTGCCATCCGTCACGGACGGTCCGCGCACGGTACCGGATTTGACGATCTTGCGATCATCGCCATGGTGGAGGCGACGGGGAATCAGGTCAACCGGCGCCCGCGAGGGCGGACCCGGCGGCCCCGTGGAACCGTCCGCGAACGCTCCGGGTCTTCCCTTAGGGGATGTCCCCCAACCCGGGCGAACGCCCCTGCCGGTCGCCTCAAAAACGTCAACGGACCCCGTTAGAGTGGCCGGAACACGGGCCCGGCAGGCTCACCGCACCGGCGGAGGAGCGCCCCGCGCGGGCGGCACGACGAGGAGTGCGAGTGCGGCCAGTCGGCAGCAAGTATCTGCTGGAGGAGACCCTCGGACGAGGGGCCACCGGCACCGTCTGGCGCGGCCGGGTCCGCGCCGACGTCGACGTGCCCGGCAGCGCGCCCGGGCAGCTGGTGGCGATCAAGGTCCTGCGCGAGGAGCTCGCCGCCGACCCGGACGTGGTGATGCGCTTCCTGCGGGAGCGCTCGGTGCTGGTGCGGCTGACCCACCCGAACATCGTCAAGGTCCGCGACCTGGTCGTCGAGGGCGAGCTGCTGGCCCTGGTGATGGACCTCGTGGACGGCCCGGACCTGGCCCGCTACCTGCGCGAGCAGGGCCCGTTCAGCCCGATCGCGGGCGCCCTGCTGATGGCCCAGATCGCCGACGCGCTGGCCGCCAGCCACCTCGACGGCATCGTGCACCGCGACCTCAAGCCGGCCAACGTGCTGCTCGCCACCGCCGTCATCGACGCCGGCGAGCAGATGCACCCGATGCTGACCGACTTCGGCATCGCCCGGCTCGCCGACTCCCCGGGCATCACCCGCAGCCACGAGTTCGTCGGCACCCCCGCGTACGTCGCGCCGGAGTCCGCCGAGGGCCGCCCGCAGACCTCCGCGGTGGACGTCTACGGCGCCGGGATCATGCTCTACGAGCTGGTCACCGGCCGCCAGCCGTTCCAGGGCGACAACCCGCTGGCGATCCTGCACGCGCACCTCGCCCAGGAGCCGCAGCGGCCGTCGACCATGCCGGAGCCGCTCTGGACGGTGATCGAGCGCTGCCTGCGCAAGGACCCGGCGCAGCGGCCGAGCGCGGTGTCGCTGGCGGGCGCCCTGCGGGTGGTCGCGGCCGGGGTGGGCGTGCACGCCTCCCCGGCGGCGGTGGACGCGGCGCTCGCCGTCGGCGCGCTGCTGGTGCCGGACCCGCGGCCGACCGCCGTGCCGGGGGCGCCGGTGGGTGTGCCCGGCGGGCTGCCGGCGGACGCGTCGTTCGGCGCCGAGGACCGCACGCAGGTGCTCCCGGCCGGCCAGCAGCCCGGCCAGCCGGGTCAGCCCGGTCAGCAGTACGACCCGGCGGCGGCGACCCGGGTGATGGGCACCCAGCCGCCCCCGTTCGACCCGGCGGCCGCGACCCGGGTGATGCCGCCCGCCGCCGCGCCGCCGCCGCCCTCCGGCCCGCCGCAGGCCGACACCCCGCACCCGTGGCAGACCCAGCTGCGGGCGGCCCGGGACCGCAACCAGCAGACCGAGATCGCCTACTTCGGCCCCGAGGACTTCGAGGCCCCGCCGGTCGCCCCGCCGCCGTTCCAGGCCGGACAGGCGGGTCAGCCGGGTCAGGCCGGCCAGGCCGGGCACGGGGGCCGCCCGCCGCAGGGCGCCCCCCAGGGCTACCAGCAGCCGGGCCGGCACCCC
>NZ_BAAAKJ010000382.1:8747-9201 GCF_039527695.1 Kitasatospora putterlickiae | reverse complement strand
CAACGACCCGGGCCTCCAGCCGGCCCTGAGCACCGCCGGTGCCGCCGCCCTGCTGGCCGGCGGCGCGGCGCTCGGCCAGCCGGGGCTCGCGCTGGTGCTCGTCCTGCTCCAGGGCCTGACGGCGGCCGGCTGGTTCCGGCTGAACGGCATGTGGCCGGCCCGCCAGGGCATCGCGCTGGCCGCGCTGGCCGGTGTGGTGGCCGACGTGGCGGTGCTGCTGGCCGACGCGGACGGCGGCACGGCGGCGGTGGTGGGCACGCTCGGCGGGTTCTTCCTGCTGGTCCTGGTGCTGCAGACGTTCCGGCCGGCCGATCCGAAGGAACGGTTCTACGCGCTCACCGTGCTCGGCTCCGCCACCGTGGTGACGGTGCTCTGCACCGCCCTGCTGCTGGCCGACTGGGTGCCGGCGGCGGTCGGCGCGGTCGCGCTGGCGACCCTGCTGGCGGCCGCGCCG
>NZ_BAAAKJ010000382.1:0-8673 GCF_039527695.1 Kitasatospora putterlickiae | reverse complement strand
TCGCCGGAGTGCTGCCCTCGATCGCCGACTCGCTCGCCACGACGGTCGCGGCGGTCGGCCTGGGCCTCGCCGTCGGCGCGCCGCCGTTCCTGGGCGTGGCGGCCGGTCTCGGCGCGCTGATCGGGCGCCGGGTGGCCGGGTACGACTTCCCGTCCCGGTTCGTGCACATGACGGCGGGCGTGGCCCTGCCGCTGGCGGTCGCCGCGCCGCTGGTCTGGATCGCCACCGCGCTGCTGGGCTGAGCGCCGCGACGTCNNNCGGAACCATGTTCCGGGGCGGGACGTCGTACGGTCGTGCGGAAGCGGCCGCTGCGGAGCGGCCCGATCCGCCGGAGCGCCGGCGGGGGACGGCGACCGGCGACCACGGGGGAGAGCGATGCGGGGCTGGCTGAAGGCGACGATCGGTGTCGTGGTGCTCTCGGGGGTGCTGGTGGGCGCCGACCGGATCGCGGTCGGCGTCGCCGAGGACGAGGCGGCCGACCAGATCCTGAAGAGCGGCCGGATGAGCCGGAAGCCGGACGTGTCGATCGAGGGCTTCCCCTTCCTCACCCAGGTCGTCTCGCGGAAGCTGGACGAGGTGCGGATCTCCTCGGACGGGCTGACCGTCGGCGAGGGCAAGGACGAGGTGGCCCTGCACGCGTTCCGGGCCACGCTGTCCGGGGTCGAGGTGAGCGGCAACATGAGCAGCGCCACCGTGGACCGCGGGAGCGGCTCGGGGCTGATCACCTACGCGGACCTGTCCCGGCTGCTGCCGCCGGCCTCCGAACTGGTGCCGAACGTGGGCCGGCTCTCGCTCGGCGGCGCCACCCGGCTGAGCCTCTCCTACGGCGGCCCGGGCAAGATCAGGGCCTCGCTGGGTCCGTTCCCGGTCGGCGACGCCGCGGTGCACAGCAAGGACAACACGGTGACGGTGGACGGTTTCCGGCTGAGCGCGATGGCCTCGCTGCTGGCCGGGGTGTCCGACCAGCCCCTCGACCCGATCAGCTTCACCCTCTCCGAGCTGCCCGCCGGGCTGAACCTGTCGTCGGTGACGCCGCAGGAGGACGGCCTCCAGCTGGGCTTCGACGGCGAGGACGTCAAGCTCATCGGCTGATCCCGGTGCGCTCCCGCCACCCTTCCGCCGTTCCGCTCCGCGAGACGCGCTGTCCAGCGCGGGTCGCGGAGCGGTGCCGTTCCCGCCCCCTGACCGGTCCCCGCGCCCCCGCCGTCCGGGCTCCGGCTGGTTCCCGACGCCCATGAAATGGTCAAATCCCAGCATGCGAGCCGCTGGGTCTCACCATTCGATACGCTGATGACAGCGGGCGCCGGGTGTCCCTAGCATCGTCCGCATGAAGCGACAGACGGACCTCACCAAGCGGCGGGCGGTAGACCTGTGCCGCGTGGCCGCCTGTCTGTGTCGAATGCGCTAACTCGGCGTCCAGGCAGGGCAGTTGCCCCCGTCGCCGATTCTTTCCGGTGACCGCCCGAGGCCTCCTTGGCCGGGCGTCGCCGCCGTACTCCGCCACGCACCGCCCGGTCGGCCCGCGCACCGCCTCCCGTCCCACTATTCGGACAGGAATTCGGACCGGTGGCCGACGGGCGACCCGCACCACCGCTGAGCAGCAGCACCCGAAGCAGCGAGCACCTTCCGCCAACCGCCCCCGGATGGAGAACATCACCATGAGCCGCAGCGACGTCCTGGTCGACGCCGACTGGGTCCAGGCCCACCTGGACGACCCGAAGGTCGTCATCGTCGAGGTCGACGAGGACACCACCGCCTACGAGAAGAACCACATCCGCAACGCGGTCCGGATCGACTGGAAGAGCGACCTGCAGGACCCGGTCCGCCGCGACTTCATCGACCAGGCCGGTTTCGAGGCGCTGCTCAGCGCCAAGGGCATCGCCAACGACGACACCGTCGTCCTCTACGGCGGCAACAACAACTGGTTCGCCTCCTACGCGTACTGGTACTTCAAGCTGTACGGCCACGGCGACGTCCGCCTGCTCGACGGCGGCCGCAAGAAGTGGGAGCTGGACTCCCGCGACCTGGTCGTCGAGGTGCCGCAGCGCGCCGCGACCGAGTACAAGGCGCAGGCCGCCGACTCCTCGATCCGCGCCTTCCGCGACGACGTGATCGCCGCCATCGGCAGCCTCAACCTGGTCGACGTCCGCTCGCCCGACGAGTTCTCCGGCAAGCTGCTCGCCCCGGCCCACCTCCCGCAGGAGCAGTCGCAGCGCCCCGGCCACGTGCCGACCGCGCGCAACATCCCGTGGGCGAAGAACGCCAACGACGACGGCACCTTCAAGAGCGACGACGAGCTCAAGGCCCTGTACGAGGCCGAGGGCGTCGACCTGGCGACGGACACCATCGCGTACTGCCGCATCGGCGAGCGCTCCGCGCTCACCTGGTTCGTGCTGCACGAGCTGCTCGGCCAGGAGAACGTGAAGAACTACGACGGTTCCTGGACCGAGTACGGCAGCCTCGTCGGCGTGCCGATCGAGCTCGGCAACTGAGCCACCGGCTCCAGGCGCAAGGCAGAAGGGAAACAAGACAATGTGCGGTGCGAAGGCCGGCGGCCCGGACCTGGCAGGAGTTGACGTGGCGAACGAGACGATCATCCAGGGTTCGGTGACCCGTGACGGCGAGCCGGTCAACGGCTACGTCCGACTGCTCGACGAGAACAACGAGTTCACGGCCGAGGTGCCCACCTCGGCGACCGGCCAGTTCCGGTTCTTCGCCCGCCCGGGCAAGTGGACCCTGCGCGCGCTCATCCCGGGCCAGACCGTGGACCGCCAGGTGGTCGCCTCCCAGGGCAACCTGACCGAGGTCGCGATCGCGGTCTGATCAGCGGAACGACGTGACCGGGGGCCCTGCCGAGCGGGGGCCCCCGGGCATACCGTGGAGAGGTGAAGTCCCGCCGGCGGCGCCGCTACTACTACGCCATGATGGGCGTCTGCCTGGGCCTGTTCGTGCTGGCCTGGGGAGCGGTGCGGTTCGTCTCCGTCCCGGCCGCCGTGGGCATGTGCGTGGTCGCGATGGTCATCCCGCCGGCGGCGGCGGTGTTCGCCAACCGGCGCGACCCCGAGGACGACTGGTGGGACGACCCGCGCTGGGAGGACCCGAAGTGGGACGACCCCGGCCACGACCGGGACCGCCCCGACCACGAACCCCGTCAGTAGACGAGCGCCTGCACGCCGTCGGCCATGATCTCGCTGACGAAGACCTGCGCGCCCGCGATCCGGACGCCTTCGAGGGTGTCCCGCTGCTCGATCCCGCGCCGCGCCGCGCACTGGGTGCACAGCGTGAGCGTGCCGCCGGCCAGCACCGACTCCAGCAGGTCCGGCAGCGGCGCCGCGTGCGGCAGCTCGAACTCCGCCGCCCGCCCCGGCAGGGCGAACCAGGCCGACTCGCCGGTCAGCCAGAGCGAGACCTCGATGCCGCTGGCGACGGCCACCGCCGCCACCGTGAACGCCTGCGAGCACCGCTCGGGGGCGTCCGCCCCGGCGGTCACCTTGATGACGAGCTTCTTCTTCTGGGACATGCCGCCACCTTAGGTCGAAACAGGGGCCCGGATCGCCGACGTGGTGGGGCTCACCGAGACCCGTCGACACCCTCCGGATAGAGTGAGCGGCAGCAAAATCCACCACACTGTCGCCGCAATGGGAGCCCCCCGTGTCCGGTCTGGAAATCTTCTTCGACGGTCTGCTGGCCCTCATGGCCGTGCTGATCACCTGGTTCGCCATCTTCTCGGTGATGAAGCTCTACCAGGGCCAGCGCTGAGCGCCACTGCCGTACGGTTGAAGAACCCCCGCACCGACGACAGCGACCAGGAACATGATCGAGATCCCCTCTGACCTCCACAAGGACGTCGTCCCGCTCGCCTTCCTCCTCGGCACCTGGGAGGGCGCGGGCGTCTACGCCCCTCTGCCGGGTGAGGGGGGCCCGGGCACCGAGAAGTGCAACTTCGGCCAGGAGATCGTCATCCGCCACGACGGACGGCCCTTCCTGGAGTTCCGCTCCCGCACCTGGGTGCTGGACAACGAGGGCGAGAAGGTCCGCCCGCTGGAGAACGAGCACGCCTTCTGGCGCGTCACCAGCAACCAGCACGGCACCAGCGGTGCCCGCGGGGTCGAGATCTCGTCCGTCCGTGACGACGGCACGGTGGAGATCTGGTACGGCGAGCTGGCCGACGGCAAGCCGCAGATCGACGTCTCCACCGACGCGGTGGCCCGGATCGAGGGTTCGCCGGAGTACTCGGGCGGCAAGCGGCTCTACGGCTTCGTCAACGAGGAACTGCTCTGGGTCGGCGAGAAGGCCGCCCCGAACGTTCCGCTGCGTCCGTACATGTCCGCCCAGCTGCGGAAGGTGCTCTCGCCGGCCCAGCTGATCAAGGACATCAACGACCTGCCGGACGACGGCATCGCCTTCTTCAAGTAGGCGCGGGCGCCGGCAGCGGCGCGCACGCGGGTAGGGACCGGCCCCGGGCCGGTCCCTACACTTGGTCCAGGACCCCCGACGTTTGGCAGGGAACAGGACCGTGGCGGACACCGGCACCACCGACTGGCAGCTCTCCGGCGACTGGAAGGCCGACCTGCGCGAGCGCGGGTACCGGCTCACTCCGCAGCGGCAGCTCGTGCTGGAGGCGGTCGACGCGCTCGACCACGCCACCCCGGACGACATCCTCTGCCACGTCCGGCAGACCGCCAGCGGCGTCAACATCTCCACCGTCTACCGGACGCTGGAGCTGCTGGAGGAGCTGGGCCTGGTCTCGCACGCCCACCTCGGCCACGGCGCCCCGACCTACCACCTGGCCGGCCGTCACCACCATCTGCACCTGGTCTGCCGGGACTGCGAGAAGGTCACCGAGACGGCCACCGAGATCGCCCAGCCGCTGATCGACAGCCTCCGCGCCCAGCACGGCTTCGACACCGACCTCAAGCATTTCGCCATCTTCGGCCGCTGCGCCGACTGCACCGCCGAGCGCGCCGCGGGGCGGTCGTAAGCTTGCCGGTATGACCGGTCTGAAGAGTCCGCTGCTTGCGCTGCCCGGAGCCGTCCCCGCCGAGGGAACCGACGAGGGCGTCGCCGCCCATTACGGCGACCTCTTCCGCGAACAACGGAACCTCTCCCAGGGCGCCGGCTTCGTGGACCTCTCGCACCGCGGCGTGATCACCGTCACCGGCGAGGACCGGCTGAGCTGGCTGCACCTGCTGGTCACCCAGCACGTCAGCGCGCTGCCGCCGCAGCAGGCCACCGAGGCGCTGGTGCTCTCCCCGAACGGGCACGTCGAGCACGCCCTCTACCTGGTCGACGACGGCGCCACCACCTGGGCGCACGTCGAGCCGGGCACCCAGGAGGCGCTGGTCGGCTACCTGGAGAGCATGAGGTTCATGTACCGGGTCGAGGTCGCCGACGCGACCGCCGACTACGCCGTGGTCCACCTGCCGGCCGGCTCCACCGCCTCCGCCGAGGGCGCGGCGGCCGTCCGCGAACTGCCGTACGGGCGGGACCTCTTCCTGCCGCGCGCCGGGCTGGCGGAGCTGACCGCCGCCTACGGCCCGGCGGCGGGCGTCTGGGCGTACGAGGCGCTGCGGATCGAGGGCCACCGGCCCCGGCTGGGCTTCGAGACCGACCACCGCACCATCCCGCACGAGGTGGACTGGCTGACCAGCGCCGTCCACCTGCAGAAGGGCTGCTACCGGGGCCAGGAGACGGTGGCCCGGGTGCACAACCTGGGACGGCCCCCGCGCCGGCTGGTCTTCCTGCACCTGGACGGCACCGAGGAGGTGCTGCCCCCGCACGGGACGCAGGTGCGGCTCGCCTCGGACCCGGAGGGACGGGCGCTCGGCTTCGTCACCTCCTCGGCGCGCCACCACGAGCTGGGGCCGATCGCCCTGGCCGTCGTGAAGCGCAACGTCCCGGTGGACGCGGTGCTGCTGGCCGGCACGGTGCCGGGCACCCAGGACGTGATCGTCCCGCAGTAGGGGCTCAGACCTCGACGATGACGGTGAACGGGCCGTCGTTCACCAGGGCGACCTTCATGTCGGCGCCGAAGCGCCCGGTCTCGACCTTGGCGCCGAGCGCGCGCAGCCGGGCGACCACCTCGTCCACCAGCGGCTCGGCGACCGGGCCGGGCGCGGCGGCGTTCCAGGTCGGGCGGCGCCCCTTGCGGGCGTCGCCGTAGAGCGTGAACTGGCTGATCACCAGCAGCGGCGCGCCGATGTCGGAGCAGGACCGCTCCACGCCGTTCTCGTCCGCTTCGAGAAGCCTGAGGGTCCAGAGCTTGCGCGCCAGCTGGGCCGCCTTCTCCGGGGTGTCGTCGTGGGTGGCGCCGACCAGGACGCAGAGCCCGGGCTCCTCGATCGCGCCGACGGTCTCGCCGGCCACCGTCACCCTGGCCTCGGTCA
Organism: Kitasatospora putterlickiae; assembly: GCF_039527695.1. NCBI lineage: Bacteria > Bacillati > Actinomycetota > Actinomycetes > Kitasatosporales > Streptomycetaceae > Kitasatospora > Kitasatospora putterlickiae. The sequence continues at coordinate 2,287 of NZ_BAAAKJ010000382.1, read as the reverse complement.
CTCGCTGCACCACTGCTCGCATGCGGCCATTGTGCCGGAGCCGTCGGGGGCGTGAGCAGGCTCCCGGGGGCGCTTCGAGCCAGAGTGCACGCCGGGTGGCGTGCGCCTGCGCGCACCACGGCGGCGTTCTCCCTGCGAAAAGCTTCGGTCGTATCAGCCACCCCTCTTCGCCAGGGGGCCGTTCGGGTGCACGGGCGGTGCGGCGGCGCCGGGCGGGGTGGCACGCTGGGGGACCGTACGAGGACGGGCCCGCCGCTCCGCCGCACCAGGCGGGGCCGGTCGGCGCGTCCGAGGTCCGGGGCGCCGAGGTCCGCCGCGCCGGGCCCGGTTCGGCCGGGCGGCCGAGCCGGTAGGTCAGGCGTTCTGGTCGTGTCGCCCCGGAGGGTGGCCACGGCCGGGGGCGGGAACCTTCGTGGGCGTCCGGGCGTGCCTCCGGACGGGAACGCGCCATCGGCGCGCGCGGCGGTTGACGGGCCGGACCGGCGGCAGGCGACGGGGCGCCGCGAGCGGGTGGGATCGGGACGACGGCAGGTGGTTGGTTGATGGACGCGATCAGCGCGGCGCAGGACCGGTACGGGCGGCCGTCCGAGGGGCTCGGGGCCGAGCCGGACCTCGGACGGTTGGGCCTGGACCAGCTGCGGACCCTTCGCCGGGAGACCCTGGAGCAGGAGGCCGACCTCTCCTACCTGCGGCGGCTGCTGCACGGCCGGATGGACATCCTGCTCGCCGAACTGGACCGCAGACCCGGTGCGGGCGCCGCCCGGCCCGCCGACACCGCGGAGCCGGCCGGCGCCCTGCTGGAGCGGCTGCCGGCCATCCTGACGGACACGCCGTCCACCGTCCGCCGCTCGGCCCGGCACGTCACCCTGGGGCCGCCGCGCGGGCAGCAGTCCCAGCTGGAGGCGGACGCGCTGATGGGCGACGTCCAGTTGGCCGACCTGGCCGCGCACCCCGCCGAGGAGCTGCTGGCGGCGCTGGAACGGCTGCGGGCGCACGAGCGGGAGGTGTCCGGGCGGCGGCAGCGGCTGCTGCGGACGGCGGACGGCTGCAACGCCGAAATCACCCGCAGGTACCGTGATGGGGAAGCACGGGTCGACGACCTGCTCGCAGGCGGCCCGCTCTGACAGGTGCGAGGGCCGCCCGGGGGCGGGGGACGGGCCCGGCTCGCCCCCGGTTCACCCTCACCTCCGGAAGGCTTTCGCCATGTCCAATTCCGCCGCCCTGCCCGTGCTCGCCGAAGTCGTACGCTCGGGATTCGTCGAGGGCCGGCACCACGGCTCGCTGGTGCTGCTGGCCGCCGACGGCTCGGTCGAGTTCGCGCTGGGCACGCCGGACGCGCCGGTCTTCCCGCGCTCCTGCGCCAAGCCGTTCCAGGCGGTCGCCGCGCTGCGGGCCGGGCTGGCGATCGAGGGGGAGCTGCTGGCGCTGGCCGCCTCCAGCCACTCCGCGGAATCGTTTCACCTTGACGGCGTGCGGCGGATCCTCGCCGGTGCCGGGCTGGACGAGTCCGCCCTTCGCACCCCGGCCGACCTCCCGCTCGACGACCTTGAGGCGGAACTGCACCTGCGCTGGGGCGGCGACCGCGAGCCGATCCTGATGGACTGCTCCGGCAAGCACGCCGGCTGGCTGGCCGCCTGCGCGGCCAACGGCTGGCCCACCGACAGCTACCTCGACCCGGAGCACCCGATCCAGCGGCTCGCTCGCGAGGCCCTGGAGGAGTCCGCCGGCGAGCCGGCCGCGCACGTCGGGGTGGACGGCTGCGGCGCGCCGCTGCTGGCCGTCGGCCTGACCGGCCTGGCCCGCGCCTACCGCGCCCTGGTGCTGGCCGAGCCCGGCACCCCGCAGCGCCGGGTCGCCGACGCGATGCGGGCGCACCCCGAGTACGTGGCCGGCACCCGCCGGGCGGACACCCGGCTGATGCGGGCGGTGCCCGGCGCGCTCGCCAAGATGGGCGCGGAGGCCGTCCAGGTGGTGGCGCTGCCGGACGGGCGGGCGCTCGCCTTCAAGATCGACGACGGTGCCGAGCGGGCCCGCGGCCCGGTGCTGGCCGCCGCGCTGCGCCGCCTCGGTGTGAGCACCGGCGACGGCACGCTGGAGCGGATAGCCGCCGCCCCGCTGTTCGGCGGCGGCGCCCGGGTCGGCGAGGTGCGCGCAGCCTTCTAGTCGCCCGCTCGCCTCCGGGGCGCTTGGACCCGGTGCCGACGGTCGGCGGGCGCGGCGCCACCTCCTTCGTCGGCGGCTTGGCCCTTCGCTCCTACTCGCCCGCTCGCCTCCGGGGCGCTCCGAC
>NZ_BAAAKJ010000381.1:7054-10010 GCF_039527695.1 Kitasatospora putterlickiae | reverse complement strand
CGTCGTCGGCGCGGCCTTCGCACGCCATGAGCGACGCGGCCGCAACCCGCTGCTGCCGCCCGCCGTTCTCCGGGCCCCGGCGGTGGCCCCGGCACTGGGGGTGCTGCTCGTCGCGTCGGCGGCGCTCTTCGGCACGCTCTTCCTCGCCACCTACTTCCTGCAGGACGTGCTCGCCCTCGATCCGCTCGCCAGTGCGCTGCGGGCGCTGCCGCTGGCGGTGGCGATGGTGGTCGCCGCGCCCGCCTCAGCCGCCCTGGCCCACCGCCATGGGCCGCGCCGCACCGTCGTCGCGGGGATGTCCTCGATCACGCTGGGCACCCTCGCGGTCGCGGCCCTGCGGCCGGGCGCCCCGGCGCTCGCGATCGGCGCGGCCTTCCTGCTGCTGGGCGCCGGTTTCGGGGCGGTGATGGCCACCGCGACGGCCGAACTCGTCCGCGCCGCCCCGGTGCGCGACGCGGGCGTGGCGGGCGGGCTGCAGCAGACGGCGATGAACATCGGCCCCGCTCTCGGCGTGGCGGTCGCCGCCACCGTGACCGCCGGCCGTCCCCTGGTCGACGCCCTCCCGTCCGCCCTCGCCGTCCTGGCCGCCACCGCCGCGGCCGGCGCGCTCCTCGCCACCCGCCTCCCGGCGGCGCGCACGGCGTGACCTCCGTCGAACGGGCCCGGCCCGGCCCCGGTTTCAGGGTCGGGCCGGGCGGGCGGCGGCGTTTCAGCCCCGGGTTACGGCGCCGGGGTGGAACCCTCCGGCGCGTTGGCGTCCACGGCACCCGCGTCCACCGGGGACGAGGTGGCACCCGCGGCGAAAGCGGCCCAGTCGGGGTTGATGCCGTCGGTGGGCCACTTCGCCTCCGCACCGTCCGTGGACCAGCCGGAGTCCGCGCCGTCCGGAGCCGGCCACTTGGCGTCCGCGCCCGCGGTGGGCCAGCCGATGCCCGCGCCGTCCGGAGTGGGCCAGTTGGCGTCCGCGCCGGCGGCGGGCCAGGCGGTAGCCGTGTCGGCGGCACCGGCGGCACCGGCTCCGGTCAGGAACAGGACCGTGGCGGCGGCACCGGCCACGCAGAGCAGTCGTCTCATGAGAACCTCCTCGGTGGGGTTGAACTCCGCCAACAGTTCCCGCACGATCCATCCGGGTAACCGGCCATTCGCATGACCACGTCATGCCATGAGCTCCACCGGGTGCTCAAGTGGCCGACCAGCGGCGGATCGGGGGCGGATCAGCGGCGCGCGAAATAGGTGGCGGTGTCGCGGTTGCCGAGCCAGCGGAGGGTGAGAGGGCAATGGGACACCGGGCGCCAGTGGGCGGCGAGTTCGGCGAAGAAGGCCGGGTCCGCGCACAGGCCGCCGGCGCGGTCGCCGACGTAGAGGAGGCCGGGACCACGGTAGGCGCGCAGGGCGTCGACGGCCATCGGGTCACGGTGCGGGGGCCACAGCAGGGCGAGCACCCGGTCGGGGTGGGCGGCGGCGTCCTCGGCGGCCCGCCCGGGGCGGACCCCGGTGTACTGGAAGCGGTCGGTGAATCCGTTGTGCTCGGTGCGGGCCTCAGCGTCGGTGGCCAGCACGTCGATGCCGCGGGCACGCAACAGCCAGGCCCAGTAGCCACTGCCCGCGCCGACCTCCAACAGGCCCCGGTCGCCCAGGCGCTCGGCGATCCAGTCCACGGCGGTGCGCGAGGCCAGGGCCCAGCTGTAGACCCGGGAGAGCTCCTGCCGCCGGGGCACCGGCGGGCCGAACCCGGCCGGCAGGTGGTCGAACACCTCGATCACCGTCCGCGCCCGGTCGCCGTGGCGCAGCGCCGGGTACCACAGCAGCGGCACCATCTGCGGGTTGTGCGCGGCGAACTCGACGTCCTGCTCGGGCAACAGGTCGTCGAGCCGGCGGAACGGCCGGCCCCACCCGGGGTGGTACAGCTCGGACCGGCCGGCCCAGAGCCGGATCAGCCGCTCGGCCGTCCCGGCGACCATCCGGGCGGTGGGGTCACCGGGGCGTTCCGGCGGCACCGTCGGCTCGGTCATCGGGCGTCCGGTGGCGTGTCAGAGCGCCATGTGGTCCTGGATCGCGAGCCCGTCCGGACCGTCGCCGGGCACCCCGAGCAGGCTCATGTGCGCCTCGACGACGATGCCGGGGGCGTCGGCGGGCTCCTGGACCGCGCTCACACCGCTCACCACCGCGGCGGCGGCGAGCGCCGCGGTGGCGGCACCGATCAGGGCGGTGTGACGGCTGCTCGGTTCCATTGCTCCACCTTCGGTTCCGGGAGATCGATCGTGTGCAGCTTAGGCAGGCGCCTTTCGTTCGCTCAACCGAATTTCTGACGCCCGTTCAGGAGCGTCGGCGGCCGTCCCTGAGGTCCCGGCGGCCGGTCGGGAGCGAGGACGCAGGAGGCGCGGCAGCGCGAGTGGGACGACGGTGCCGATGGCCGTCCCGGCCCGGAGGCCGTGGACGCCGAGCGAGGTCGACGGGGTGGCGCCGGAGGCGAGCCAGGTGGTCAGGCCGGGCAGTACGGCGAGCACCAGCGGCCGCCCGGTGGACGCCGCCGAGGGCGGCCATCCGCAGGAAGCCGACCGCCGGGTCGTCGGTGGACAGCCGCGCGACCGGGACCGCGGCCGCCACGCGGAGCACGGCGGCGCCGGTGCCGAGGGCGGCGGCCAGCCCGGCGGTGCCGCGACCGCGGGAGCGCACGACCCCCGCGGAACCGGCCCCGGTCAGCCGGGCGGCCTCGACGGCGGCGCCCTGCCGGACGGCGTAGAGGGCCATGGTGACGATCAGCAGGACGCGGTAGCCGATCCCGTACCCCGCCACGGCGGGCACGCCCAAGGAGGAGACCAGCGCGAGTCGCGCGGCACCGACGCCCATCCGCGCGGGGAAGTCCAGGCCGAACGGCGCGTCACCGGCGGTGATCGCACGGGCCTGGGCAGCAGCCCGCCCTTCGCCGCCGGCAGCCGGGGGCGGCGCCGGGGCC
>NZ_BAAAKJ010000381.1:5021-6972 GCF_039527695.1 Kitasatospora putterlickiae | reverse complement strand
GCGCCCTTGAACAGCCCGTCGGTGACGCGCCGCCCGAAGAGCGGCGCGAAGACCGGGAAGGCCACGGCCAACCGGTCGGCCGCAAGCGAGATGCATCGAATCGATGCACCTCGACCAGAGGTAGCATGGCATCGCACGAGGGCGCGCGGCGGTGGGGGCGCGCACGCCGGTTCGGACGCAAGCCCACGACGACGGAAAGGCCTCGACCGTGCTGACGCTCGCGATCCTCGGATTCCTGTACGACGAACCGCTGCACGGCTACCAGCTGAAGTCCCTGATCACCGGTCTGACCGGCCACGTCCGCCCGGTCAGCGACGGCGCGCTCTACCCCGCCATCACCCGTCTGGAGAAGGCCGGACTGCTGCACCGGCGGAGCGAGCCGGGCAGCGGCGCGGTCCCCCGGCAGGTGCTGGAGCTGACCGCCGGGGGGCGGGCCGAACTGGAGCGCCGGCTGGCCGATCCGGAGGAGGTCGAGATCTCCGACCAGATCCGCTTCTTCACCGTCGCCGCGTTCCTGGACCGGCTGGACGACCCGGCCCGGCAGGCCGCGGTGCTGCGCCGCCGGCTCGCCTTCCTGGAGGCGCCGAGCAGCTTCTTCCACGACGCCGAGGGGCGGCCGGTCACCGCCGAGCGGGAGCGCAACCCGTTCCGGCGCGGCATGCTGCTGGTCGCCCGCGCCTCCGGGGCGGCCGAACGGGCGTGGCTGAAGGAGACGATCGCCGAACTGGCGCGGGTGGCGCCGAACGCCTGAACGGCGGCCGAACGCTCCGGCGGGAGCGGCCCCGGCGGGGTGCGGCGCGACTATGATGAGCCGCCACACACCACGGCCGACCCGTCCGGTACCACGGCACCGCCGCGCGTGACCAGGGCGCGGGCGCACGCCGCGCCCACGCCGTCCCGTCCCGAGGGAGACCGCCGTGCCCAGTGCCGAGACCGCCGAATCCGGCCGGTCCGCCCTCCCCCGGTCCGGCGGTGGCCCGGACGCGCCCCGTCCGGCCGCGCACCCGGACTCCATTCCCGGCTGGTTCTTCCGGCTCGACCAGGAGGCCTTCCGCCACCTGCTCACCGCCCAGAGCGAGGCCGGGCGCACCGGCGACATCCTCGAACTCGGCAGCTACCTGGGACGCAGCGCCGTCCTGCTCGGCGACCACCTGCGGCCGGGCGAGCGCCTGACGGTCTGCGACCTGTTCGACTCCGAGGCGGGCGACGCCGACAACGACGCCGAGATGTCGATGTCCTACCGGTCCTCGCTGACCAGGCGCGGCTTCGAGGCCAACTACCTGGCGTTCCATCCGGAGCTGCCGACGATCGTGCAGGCGCCGACCTCCGTGCTCGCCGACGGCCGCGTCCCGGACGGCAGCTGCCGCTTCGTCCACGTCGACGCCTCCCACCTCTACGAGCACGTGGCCGGGGACATCGAGGTGGCGCGCAAGGCGCTGGCCGAGGACGGGCTGGTGGCCCTGGACGACTACCGTTCGGAGCACACCCCGGGCGTGTCGGCGGCGGTCTGGCAGGCGGTGTTCACCGGCGGCCTGCGGCCGGTGCTGCTGACGCCGATGAAGTTCTACGGGACGTGGGGCGATCCGGAGCCGGTCCGCGAGGTGCTGCTGACCCGGGACTGGCGGGCCGAGGGGTTCACCGTCGACGAGGACGCCATCGCGGGCCTGCGGGTGCTGCGGCTGAACAACGCGGCGCGGCCCGCCGCGCCGCGTTCGGGCCCGCGCCGGCTCCTGCTGGACCTGCTGCCGCCGGCGGCCACCCGCGCGCTCCGGCGGGGGCTGCGGACGCTCCGGGAGCGGGGCGGGGCGGGCGGCCGGGGCCGGTAGTCTGCCGGTCTCGCACCGATCGACCTCCGCCCTCGGGCGCCGTTCCGTCCGCGACCTCCGGTGAGCGCCTTTGTCCCGCCCGAGCCGCCGGCGTTCGCCGCCGCCTCGCCGCGCGAGCGGGTGGC
>NZ_BAAAKJ010000381.1:0-4979 GCF_039527695.1 Kitasatospora putterlickiae | reverse complement strand
GTCCCGCTGGTGATCGCGCTGTTGCTGGTGGTCGGCGCGCACGCCGGGGACGGCTGGAGCGGGGTCGGCTGGGGGCTCCTGGCGGCGCTGTTCTGCGGGGTGGTGCCGCTCGGCGTCATCGCGCTGGGGGTGCGGCGCGGCGCGCTGACCGGCAAGCACATCCGGGTGCGCCGCCAGCGCGTGCTCCCGATGGGGGTCAGCCTGCTCTCGGTGGTCACCGGCGTGGCGCTGCTGCACCTGCTGCCCGCCCCGGCGGAGGTGGGAGCGCTGGTGGTGGCGATGCCGGCCGGGCTGGTCGCGGCGCCGGCCGTGACGGTGTGGTGGCAGATCTCGCTGCACAACGCGGTGGCCGGGGGGACGGCGATGATCCTGCCGCCGGCGCCCGGTCCGGCGTCGCCGGCGCTGGTGGTCGCCGCGGCCTCGCTCCCGGTGGCGGCGGGCTGGTCGCGGCTGGTGCTCAGGGCGCACACGCCGGCCCAGGTGGTGGCCGGGACGGCGCTCGGCGGCGTCTGCGCGCTGGTGTTCACCGTGCTGCGCTGATCCCGTCGCGCGGACGCCCCCGTCGGTGCGTCGCACCCACCCGATCCGCCCGATCCGCCCGGGCCTTCCGGCGTTCCCTGCCTGGTGAATTCATCGGATTCACCAGATAAATATGACCGCATTCACCCTAACGAGGGAAGTTCCTTTAAAGATTTGCCCACGGAACATTAAAGCCAGCATAGTGATGGCGTCTCAGTTGGCTCTTGGAATGGCCAATTTATGGCAAAGGACCGTGCACGTCCCGCACGGGTCCCTGGCAGACGAGGAGATGGCGTTGCGTCACGAGAACCTTCACGACGGCTACGGGCAGCGGCTGCGCGAGCGGATCGCCGCCCCGGGGACCGCCCCGCTCATCGGTGTCTACGACATGTACTCCGCCTCCATCGCGGCCGCGCACTACGACGGCATGTTCGTCTCCGGCTTCGGTTTCGCGGCCTCCTACTACGGCCTGCCCGACATCGGCTTCATCGCCTGGCCGGACATGGTCGCCTTCGTCGAGCGGCTGCGCGGCGCCTTCCCCCGGCACCACCTGCTGGTCGACATCGACGACGGCTACGTCGATCCCGAGGTGGCCTGCCACGTGGTGCGGCGGCTGGAGCGGATCGGCGCCTCGGGCGTCATCCTTGAGGACCAGAAGCGGCCGCGCCGCTGCGGCCACGCCGACGGCAAGCAGGTGCTGCCCCTCGACGAGTACCTGGCGAAGCTGGAGCAGGTCCTCGCCACCCGCACCGACCTCGTCGTGGTGGCCCGCACGGACGCCACCGAGGAGGCCGACATCCTGCGCCGGGCCGAGGCGCTCGCCGCCACCGACGCGGACGTGGTGCTGGTCGACGGCGTGCGCAGCGAGGAGTGGATCCGCCGGATCCGCCAGGTGGTGGGTGACAAGCCGCTGCTGTTCAACCAGATCGCCGGCGGCAAGTCGCCCCGGCTGTCGCTCTCCGAGCTGGGCGCGCTCGGCGTGGACGTCGCCATCTACAGCACGCCCTGCCTGTTCGCGGCCCATCGGGCGATGGACGAGGCGCTCGCCGGGCTCAAGGTGGCGGACGGACGGCTGCCGGCCTCCGCCGGGGAGCGGCAGGCGGTCGGCGTGCGCGAGTCCACCGAGCTGCTGGAGCGCAACATCCCGCGCCCGCAGGCCCGCGAGGAGGTGGGCGTGTGAGGTTCCGAGCCCCCGGCGCCCTGCCGCGAGCCGGTGCGGTCGCGGTGGTCGCCGCCTGCGCCGTGCTCGGCTGCGCCGCCGCGCCGGCGGTGGCCGGTACCGCCGAGCGCGGCCTGGTCACGCTGATCGACAACTCCGAGGCGGATTCGATCATCGAGATCGACCGGACGGCCGACCTGCTGATCGGGCGTGGAGCGGCCGGCAGCGACCACGACGGCTCCACCACCCTGGTCGGCGGTCTGCTGGGCACCGCTCCCGCGCCCCCGGAGTCCGAGGAGGGGAACGAGGAATGACCACGGTCCGTCAGCACCGGGCACCGCCGGCGGCCCGGGGCCGTCCGCCGGGCGGCGACGAGCGGCGGCGGCCGTGGTGGCGCGTGCTCGACCCCTATGTGGCGGCGTTGGCCGGGGCGGTGGCGCTGGCCGCGCTGCTGCCCGCCACCGGGCGGGCGGCGCGCGGTGCGGAACTGGCCTGCGGCCTCGCGGTGGGGCTGCTCTTCTTCCTGTACGGCGCCCGCCTCTCCACCCGTGAGACACTCGCCGGGCTGCGCCACCTGCGGTTGCACGGGCTCGTGCTGGCCGCCACCTTCGTCCTGTTCCCGGTGCTCGGGGCGGTGGTGACCACGCTCGCGCCCGGCCCGCTCACCGAGGAGCTGCGCACCGGGGTGCTGTTCCTCTGCCTGGTGCCGTCCACGGTGCAGTCGTCGGTGGCGCTCACCGGCGCCGCCCGGGGGAACGTCCCGGCCGCGATCTGCGCCGGTACCTACTCCAGTCTGGCGGGGCTGGTGCTGACGCCGCTGCTCGCGGCCTGGCTGCTGGGGGCCCACGCGGCGCTGTCGGCCGACGGGCTGCTGCGGATCCTCGTGCAGCTGCTCGCGCCGTTCCTGCTCGGGCAGCTGCTGCGACCGTGCATCGGCGGCTTCCTGAGCCGGCACCGCCGGGTACTGGCGCCGGTCGACCGGGCCTCGATCCTGCTGGTCGTCTACACCGCGTTCAGCGGAGCGGTGGCGCAGGGCGTCTGGTCCACCGTCACACCTGCGGCGCTGGTCGTACTGGGGACGGTCCTGCTGGTCCTGCTCGCGGCCACCCTGCTCGCCGTCCGGCTCGGCACGCGGCTGCTGGGCCTCGACCGGGCCTCCGGGATCGCGGCGGTGCTGTGCGGCTCGCAGAAGAGCCTGGCCAGCGGACTGCCGATGGCCACCGTGCTCTTCGGACCGCAGGCCGGGCTGCTGGTACTGCCGCTGATGGTGTACCACCAGCTCCAACTGGTGGCCGGGGCCCTGCTCGTCGGCCGCTGGGGCCGGGCGGCGAGCGAGCCGCCGAACGCCGTCGAGGCGGCCTGCGGCGCGGCCGGCGCGGATTCGGCGCCCCCGGCGCGGGCCTCCCCCGGTGCCGTCTGACGCTCCCGGGGCGCGGTCGGCCTCAGCCGCCGACCGCCCCCACCGGCTCGGTGAGGGTGCCCGAGGCAGAACGGGCAACGGGAACGGCGATGGCGGTTCCCAGGGATCGATTCCAGGTGCGAACGGTCCCGCGCGGTCGTCGAGCAGGGCGAGTGCCCGTGCGCGGGCGCGATCGACCTGCCGTGGGCGTCCTTCCAGTGGTGGGTGGACAGACCGGGGCCGACGACCAGGTCCACGAAGCGGTCGAAGGTGTCGATGCCGATCGCCGTCCGGCGGTGGCGGGCGCTCGAAGTTGACGCAGTAGTGCCGCGGCCGCCCGTCCGGGGTGAGGAAGCGGTGCACGCCGAAGTACTCGTGGGAGGTGAAATCGCTGAGCATCACGGTGTCCCGCCAGGTCCAGGGGCTGGTTCCCAGCGGCCGGCGGCGAGGTTCTCGATGCCCTGCCGACGGGCCTCCTGGTCGCCGGTGCGCAGCGAGGCGATCCAGGTGGTCGGGCCTACTGCCCGACGCCCGGGCAGGTGGCGAGGGTGAGGGCGGCGCCGGTCTCGGCGAGGACGTGCAGGGGCGCCGCGGTCCAGCTCCTCCCGGGCGCGCCGTGGCGGTGGTCGCGGTCGGCGCCGTGGCCGTCGATCGGGGGGCGGGAGGGCGGGGTGGTCGACGCTTCCGGGGCGGTCGCGGGAACGGTCCCGGAACGGAGGGGGACCTCGTGCCGCAGCGGGCGGCACGAGGTCCCCGGGTGGGGCGCCGGGTGCGGAGGTCAGCTCCGCGGGGCGGCGTCGAGGACGCGGGCGTCACCGGCGATCAGACGGGCCCGGTCGGCGGGGATGCCGCGCCCGGCCTGGTTGTCGGCCCAGTGGGCCAGCGGCTGGTACTGGCCCTGGCCGAGCATCACGGTCAGGGTGGCGACGGCGTTGCGGTCGGCGCCGGAGGTGAGCACCAGCGAGGCCAGACCGGTCGGGGTGGCCGCGACGGTGAACTCGGCGGTCGTCTCGGCGCGGCCGCCGGGGCCGGTGGCCTCGGCGCGCAGGGTGTGCTTGCCGAGTGCCAGCGCGGTGGTGTCGAGGGCCGAGCCGGCCGGCAGCTCCTTGCCGTCCAGGGTCAGCTTGACGGTGTCGGCGCCGCTCGCCTGCACGGCGGTCACCGGCTGCTGGGCGCGGTCCAGGGTCGCGCCGGCGGCCGGCGAGGTGATCGCCACGGTGGGCGCGGCCGGCGGGGTGGTGACGGTGCCGCCCTGGAGCCAGGCGGCGTTCCAGCCCGCGAGTTCGGCGGGGCGGTTGGTGATGATGCCGTCGACGCCGGCGGCTTCCAGGGCCTTCCAGCGGGTGGCCGAGTCGACGGTCCAGACGTTGACCGCGACGCCGGCCGTGTGCAGGTCGTTGACCACGCCGGGCCGGGAGGCGAGGGCGCCGTCGGACGGGTTGTAGGCGGCCAGCCCGAGTTCCTTCGACAGGGCCACCGGGTCCGCGTCGAGGCTGCCGCGCAGCAGGCCCAGCGGCAGCTCGGGGGCCAGCTCGCGGGTGTGGCGCAGGGCGTCGGTCTCGAAGCTCTGCACGAAGACCCGGCCGGTCATGCCGTGGTCGCGGATCTCCTGGACGATCCGGGCGACCTCCTGGCGGGTGTGCGGGCCCTTGATCTCCAGGAGGAGGTTGCCGCCGCGGGTGCGCAGGTCCTCCAGCTGGGCTGCCAGGCTCGGGACCCGGGCGCCCGCGTAGGTCGGTCCGAACCAGGAGCCCGCGTCCAGGGCGTCGAGCTGGGCGGCGCTCAGGTCGCGGATACGGCCCCTGCCGTTGGTGGTGCGGTCGACGGTGTCGTCGTGCAGCACGTACGGCACACCGTCGCGGCTGGGCTGGACGTCGTTCTCGATCCACTCGGCGCCGCCGC
>NZ_BAAAKJ010000380.1:3231-7127 GCF_039527695.1 Kitasatospora putterlickiae | reverse complement strand
TCGGCGGCGGACAGCTCGCGGGGCGGCGCCCCGGAGGGCGCCCGGTCGGCCGAGCCGCCCGCGGGGGCGGCGCAGCCGGCGGCGAGCAGCAGGACGGCGGACAGCAGCAGGGGGCGGGGCGGGCGCGGAGCGGGGTGCGGCACGGGGGCCTCGGCGTGGTGTCGGCGTGAACGGGGCCGCCCACCGTAGCGCGACTTTGCGCGACGAATTCGTCACCGTATGTCGCAAATCGCTCGCCGGTTCCCCTTCAACTAGGCCAGAAGTGCCTGTTTGATCACACCATGGGCCCCCGGAGGCGGTTCGCGACGACGCGTCGATAGGATGCTCGCGGCCGGTGGACCGTACCCGGCCGGGCTGACCGACACCGAAGCCGGCCGAGCCCCCAATCGCTTCCGGAGGGTTTTTCCGTGCCGGCTGGAACGCTGTACCGCGGCCGGGAAGGCATGTGGAGCTGGGTGGCTCATCGAGTCACCGGCGTCCTCATCTTCTTCTTCCTGTTCGCCCATGTCCTGGACACCGCCCTGGTGCGGGTGTCGCCCGAGGCGTACGACACCGTCATCCAGACGTACAAGACGCCGCTCGTGAACCTGATGGAGTACGGCCTGGTGGCCGCCATCCTGTTCCACGCCCTGAACGGCCTGCGCGTCGTCGCCGTCGACTTCTGGTCGAAGGGCCCGAAGTACCAGAAGCAGATGCTCTGGACCGTGGTCGGAGTCTGGGTCGTCCTCATGGCCGGCGCCTTCTACCCGATCCTGCAGCACACGCTGACCTCCTGGTTCGGGAAGTGATCTGAGACATGTCCACGGAAATCTCCGACGCTGTGGTGGTCCCCTCCGCGCAGGCGCACACCGGCAAGGGCCTCGGCACGGGCAACCCCGCCGACGCCTTCGTGATCGAGCCGGCCCGCCAGCGGACCAAGAAGACCCCGCGCCGCACCCGCACCAACTTCGAGATGCTGGCCTGGCTGTTCATGCGCCTGTCCGGCATCGTCCTGGTGGTGCTGATCCTCGGCCACCTGCTGATCATGCTGGTGCTCGACGGCGGCGTCTCCAAGATCGGCTTCGCCTTCGTGGCCGGCCGCTGGGCCTCGCCGTTCTGGCAGGTCTGGGACCTCACCATGCTCTGGCTCGCCATGCTGCACGGTGCCAACGGCATGCGCCAGGTCATCAACGACTACGCCGAGAAGGACTCCACCCGGCTCTGGCTGAAGGGCCTCATGGGTACCGCCACGGTCTTCACCGTGCTGCTCGGCACCCTGGTGATCTTCACCTTCGACCCGAACATCTAATCGGACATCGGCAGAGGCCAGAGGCGAGTTAACCCCCCATGCAGATTCACCAGTACGACACCGTCATCGTCGGCGCCGGCGGCGCCGGCATGCGCGCCGCCATCGAGTCGACGCAGCGCAGCCGCACCGCCGTCCTGACCAAGCTCTACCCCACCCGGTCCCACACCGGCGCGGCCCAGGGCGGCATGTGCGCCGCCCTCGCCAACGTCGAGGAGGACAACTGGGAGTGGCACACCTTCGACACGGTCAAGGGCGGTGACTACCTGGTCGACCAGGACGCCGCCGAGATCATGTGCAAGGAGGCCATCGACGCCGTCCTCGACCTGGAGAAGATGGGCCTGCCCTTCTCCCGCACCGAGCAGGGCCGGATCGACCAGCGCCGCTTCGGCGGTCACTCCCGCAACCACGGCGAGGCCCCGGTCCGCCGTTCCTGCTACGCGGCCGACCGCACCGGCCACATGATCCTGCAGACGCTGTTCCAGAACTGCGTCAAGCACGGCGTCGAGTTCTTCAACGAGTTCTACGTCCTCGACCTGCTCATCAACGAGGGCAGGACGGCCGGCGTCGTCGCCTACGAGCTGGCCACCGGCGAGATCCACGTCTTCCAGGCCAAGGCCGTCGTGTTCGCCTCCGGCGGCACCGGCAAGATGTTCAAGGTCTCCTCGAACGCCCACACCCTCACCGGTGACGGCCAGGCGGTGGCCTACCGCCGCGGCCTGCCGCTGGAGGACATGGAGTTCTTCCAGTTCCACCCGACGGGCATCTGGCGCATGGGCATCCTGCTCACCGAGGGCGCCCGCGGCGAGGGCGGCATCCTGCGCAACAAGGACGGCGAGCGCTTCATGGAGCGCTACGCCCCCGTCATGAAGGACCTCGCGTCCCGTGACGTCTGCTCCCGCGCGATCTACACCGAGATCCGCGAAGGCCGCGGCTGCGGTCCGGACGGCGACCACGTCTACCTGGACCTGACCCACCTGCCGCCGGAGCAGCTGGACGCCAAGCTCCCGGACATCACCGAGTTCGCCCGCACCTACCTCGGCATCGAGCCCTACACGGACCCGATCCCGATCCAGCCCACCGCGCACTACGCCATGGGCGGCATCCCGACCAACGTCGAGGGTGAGGTGCTGCGCAACAACACCGACGTCGTCCCGGGCCTGTACGCGGCCGGCGAGGTCGCCTGCGTGTCCGTGCACGGCGCCAACCGCCTGGGCACCAACTCGCTGCTGGACATCAACGTGTTCGGCCGCCGCGCCGGCATCGCCGCCGCCGGGTTCGCCGAGGCGAACGAGTTCGTGCCGCTGCCGGAGAACCCGGAGCAGCTGGTCCAGAACATGGTCGACGGCCTGCGCGAGGCCACCGGCACCGAGTCCGTGGCGCAGATCCGCAAGGAGCTGCAGGAGTCCATGGACACCAACGCGATGGTGTACCGCACCGGCGCCACCCTGAAGCAGGCCGTCGAGGACGTCGCCGCGCTGAAGGAGCGCTACAAGAACGTCTCCATCCAGGACAAGGGCTTCCGTTACAACACGGACCTGCTGGAGGCCATCGAGCTGGGCAACCTGCTCGACCTGGCCGAGGTCCTGGCGGTCTCCGCGCTCGCCCGCGAGGAGTCGCGCGGCGGTCACTACCGCGAGGACTTCCCGACCCGTGACGACGTGAAGTTCATGCAGCACACCATGGCGTACCAGGAGGTCGCCGAGGACGGCAGCACCTCCATCCGCCTTGACTACAAGCCGGTCGTGCAGACCCGCTACCAGCCGATGGAGCGTAAGTACTGATGAGCACTCCGACCGTGGAGAAGCACTCGGCCGCTCTGGACGCGGTCGAGGCCGGTGGCACCAAGCTGATCACCGTCACCTTCCGGATCCGCCGGTTCAACCCGGAGGAGCACCCGGAGCCGGTGTGGGTCGACTACCAGCTGGAGATGGACCCGAAGGAGCGCGTCCTGGACGCGCTCAACACGATCAAGTGGGAGCAGGACGGCACCCTCACCTACCGCCGTTCCTGCGCGCACGGCATCTGCGGCTCCGACGCGATGCGGATCAACGGCCGCAACCGGCTGGCGTGCAAGACCCTGATCAAGGACGTCAACCCGGAGAAGCCGATCACGATCGAGGCCATCAAGGGCCTGACGGTCCTCAAGGACCTGGTCGTGGACATGGACCCGTTCTTCCAGGCGTACAAGGACGTCATGCCGTTCCTCATCACCAAGGGGAACGACCCGACCCGCGAGCGCCTGCAGTCCGCCGAGGACCGCGAGCGGTTCGACGACACCACCAAGTGCATCCTGTGCGCCGCGTGCACGTCGTCCTGCCCGGTGTTCTGGAACGACGGCCAGTACTTCGGCCCGGCCGCGATCGTCAACGCGCACCGCTTCATCTTCGACTCGCGCGACGAGGGTGCGGAGCAGCGGCTGGAGATCCTGAACGACCGTGAGGGCGTCTGGCGCTGCCGGACCACCTTCAACTGCTCGGAGGCCTGCCCGCGCGGCATCGAGGTCACCAAGGCGATCCAGGAAGTGAAGCGCGCCCTGGTCACCCGCCGGTTCTGATCCCGGAGCAGCACCCCGTACGACGAAGGCCCCCGTCCGCTCCGGACGGGGGGC
>NZ_BAAAKJ010000380.1:0-3191 GCF_039527695.1 Kitasatospora putterlickiae | reverse complement strand
GGACGCCGAGGTCCTTGGGGTTGGTGAGGCCCTGGTAGGTCAGCAGGTGCCGGTCGGCGGTGACGGCCCACAGGTCGGGCACCGTGTCGCCGTTGCCGTCACCCGAGCTGCCGAGCACCGGGTAGGCGTCCACGGTGAAGCCGGTGGCGACCACGCCGGCCGCCGGGGCGGCGAGGGCGGTGAAGTCGAAGGTGCCGTCGGCCAGCTTGGGGATCGCGTAGGCGTGCAGCGCGCCGGTGGCCCGCTCGCGCGCCCAGAGGGCGAGGTTGCCCGCGCCGTCGCGGCCGGGGGCGACCAGGTCGTAGCCGGTCCAGGAGCCGCCGGTGGTGAGCTTGCGGGCGGTGGTGAGCGAGGAGTTGAAGCCGGGGTTGGGGAACAGCCAGAGGTCGCCGTTCTCGACCGTCAGCAGCGAGGGGCTGAGCTGGGTGTTGAGCGAGCCGAGCGCCACCAGTTGGTCGGCCCTGCTCCAGTCGCGCGCGTAGTCGGCCGGGCAGGTCATCGTGATGCCGGCGGCGTCCTTGCAGGAGACGGGTCGGCGGACCGTACCCGGGTACTGCGTGAAGGCGCCGGAGTCGGTGTTGTTGTAGAAGTACAGCGCGGACGATCCGGGCTCGTGCATCAGCACGTCGTCCATCGGGGCGTGGCCGCGCCAGCCGCGGTGGGCCAGCTGGAAGCCCGTCCAGGAGGTCTGGTCCGGCGCGGCGGTCGTGGGGACCACGGACGTCGGCGTGGCGGCGGCGGCCGCCGCGCTGATGATCTGGAGGTTCCCGGCGGCGTCCGGGAGCAGGATGTCCGGCACCCCGTCGGCGTCGACGTCCCCGAGCGCCTGCGGCGGGTTGGGGTTGGAGGGGGCGTAGAAGGTGTAGGTCGCGCTCTGGCTCACGTTGTCCGCGTTGTCGACGGCCTCGACGGTGAGGACGTTGGTACCCCACTGCGGCACCCGCAGGGTGAGGGTGCCGGTGCCGTCCGGGCCGGGCACGACGGCGCCGGTGCAGCCGCCGCCGGCCCCGATGGTGCTGTTGAGCGCGTAGCGGTAGCAGGCGATGCCCGAGGCCTCGCCGCCCGCCGGGACGGGGTCGGCGCCGGTGAGCAGGAAGGTGCCGGTCTCGCCCGCGTACTTGAGCGGGGTCTGGCCGGAGCCGGAGGCCGGGAAGTCGGTGGAGGAGACGGCGGCCTGGGGGCCGGCCAGGTCCAGCTTGAAGTGGCAGTCCGGGGAGGCCTCGGAGGTCTCGGCGCCTTGGAGGGCGCGGGCGTTCCAGGCGTAGGAGTGGCCGTCGGCGAGGCCGGGGACGGCGGTGGTCGCGGTGCCGCCGTAGGCCTGGGCGGTGCCGTCGAAGGCGGCGGCGGAGGTGGTCAGGTCACGGACCGAGAACGCGGCGGAGAGGCTGCCGGCGGCGTCCGAGGCGACGCCCGCCCGCAGCGTCGGTCCGCCGGAGGTCAGACCGATCCAGCCGGGCGCGGTGGTCGCGTCGCAGGCGTCGGTGGCGGTGCCCGCGGAGAGGTTCCGGGGCTGCGGTGAGGCGGTGGTGCCGGTGACCCTCGGGCCGGTGGTGTCGGCGAGGGCGGCGGGCGCGGCGAACAGCCCGGCCGTCAGGGCGACGGCGACGGCGCCACCGAGCGGGCGGAAACGGGCAGGCTTCATGGGACCCCCTTGCTTGAGGATCGAACGAGAGTTCGATCGTGGTCGAGCGAAGAGGATCCTGCCAGGGCGTCACATGCCCCGCAACCAGGTAATTTCGCGTCAGCCGGCGGCGGGTTCGCGGCGTCCGGCGCGCAGGCCGCGCAGGCCGATGACGCCGATCGCGACGCCGAGGACGAACGAGGTCACGGCGAGGAGCAGGTGGACCCAGAAGAAGGCGGTGGGCTGGGAGTGGTCGCCGCCGGTGAAGGCCTGGCCGCCGGAGTCCTTCCAGAGGTTCTTGACGAAGGTGGTCCAGATGATCATGGACCAGACGCCGAAGGCGGTCAGGAACCAGGAGGTGCGGCGGCTGAGCTTCATGGGGAGGTCCTCGGTGCGGCGGGGAGGTGAAGACGGTGTGCCCTCCCAGTATGCGCGGGCGTCCGTTCGGCGTACGGCGGGGCCCTCCTCGCGGTCCGGCGGGGCAAGCGGCGGACGGCGGGGGCCCGGACTGGGTACCGTCTGGTGGTGCCCATTCGCTCGAAGCCCGCACGTCTGCTCGCCGCGACCGCCGCGGCGCTCCCTCTTCTGATCGCCGCCCCCGCGGCCGTCGCGGCCCCGGCCGGGCCGCCGCCACCGCCGGCCGTGGTCGGCGGGGAGCGGCTGGGGCTCCCGGGGGTCCAGGTGAGCCCGCTGGCGGGCGCCCCGGCACTGCCGGGCGACCTCACCGGGCAGTCCTGGATCGTGGCCGACGCGGCGTCAGGCGAGGTGCTGGCGGCCAGCAATCCGCATCTGGCCCTCGCCCCGGCCTCCACCCTGAAGATCCTCTTCGCGGACACCGTGCTGCCCAAGTTCGACCGCGAGACGGTGCACAAGGTGGCGCCCGAGGAGATCCAGGGGATCGGCGCGGGCAGCAGCCTGGTCGGCATCAAGGAGGACCTGGACTACAAGGTCGAGGACCTCTGGCGCGGGGTCTTCCTGAGCTCGGGGAACGACGCGGTGCACGTCCTCTCGCACATGAACGGCGGCGTGCAGCGGACCGTCGCCGAGATGCAGGCGCGGGCCGAGGCGCTCCAGGCCCGGGACACCAGGGTGGTCTCGCCGGACGGCTACGACTCGGACGGCCAGGTCTCCTCGGCGTACGACCTCGCGCTGTTCGCCCGGGCGGGGCTGCGCAACCCGGACTTCCGGATGTACTGCGCGACCCGTGACGCGATGTTCCCCGGCGCGGTGGACAGGAACACCGGGCAGCGCGGCGCCTTCGGGATCGCCAACACCAACCGGCTGCTCGGCAAGTACCCCGGGCTGATCGGGGTGAAGAACGGTTTCACCACCAACGCCGGCTCCACCTTCGTCGGCGCCGCCGAACGCGGCGGGCGCACCCTGCTGGTGACGGTGATGCACCCGTCCACGTACCAGAAGGTGTACGACGAGACGGCCGCGCTGCTGGACTGGGGGTTCGCGGCGGCCGGCAAGGTCACCCCGGTCGGGCGGCTGGTCGAGGAGGGCGAGACCGCCGCTCCGGTGCCGACCGGCCAGGCCGGCGGCACGGCCGGGGCGCCGGCCCCGCCGC
>NZ_BAAAKJ010000379.1:2158-7932 GCF_039527695.1 Kitasatospora putterlickiae | reverse complement strand
GGTCGGCTTCGCTGGCGCTCGCCTTCGCCTGGGGGCGGTCGGCTTCGCTGGCGCTCGCCTTCGCCCTGCCGGGCTGAGAGAGCCGACCTCGCGTCCGCCGGACTGCTCTCCGTCAGCCGGCCTCGTCGGCGCCTCGGCATCTCGGTGCCGCGCCGCCGATGGGACGGGCTGAGGAGTGGCGACGTGCCACCTGAGCCGATGGGTGTCGACCTACGAGTGTGCGGGCCGCGCCACGCAGGCTGCAGGGAGCGTGGATCGCGGGGCTCCGGCGGCCGGCCAACGGAGCTGTTGTCCGGGTTCGCGGCGGGGCCCGGGTGTCGGCGCGGGTTCGGGGTCGTCGTGCTTGGCTTCCTTCGTCGAACGGTCGGACGTGGTGGTGGGCGGTCGTGGACGGTGTGGGTCAGGCCAGCGCGTGGGCGAGGAGGACGGTGGCCGGGGAACGGGGCTGCTGTGGCCCGGGTGTCGGCGCTGTGCGCGGCGCGGGTTCGGGGTCGCCGCGCTCGGGCTTCGCTCGTCGAACGGTCGGGCGTGGCGGCGAGCGGCCGCGGACCGCGCGGGTCAGGCCAGCGCGTGGGCGAGGAGGACGGCGGCCGGGGAACGGGGCTGCTGTGGCCCGGGTGTCTGCGCTGTGCGCGGCGCGGGTTCGGGGTCGCCGCGCTCGGGCTTCCTCCGTCGAACGGCCGGACGTGGCGGCGAGCGGCCGTGGACCGCGCGGGTCAGGCCAGGGCGTGGGCGAGGAGGACGGCGGCCGGGGGGAGGGCCTGGCCGAGGGCGCCGGGCCAGAGGCGGGGGTCGGAGGCGAGGAGGGTGGCGCCGGCGGCGATCATGAAGGCGCTGAGGTAGGTGATCAGGGTGCGGCCGACGACGGGTTCGTCGGTGTGCAGGGCGATCAGGCCGGCCACCATGCCGAGGGCGAGGTAGAGGTTGTAGAAGCCGACGTTGACGCGCCAGAGGCGGACCTGCGGGGCGTCGGCGGTGGAGGCCGTGAGCAGGCGGCGGACCCGGGGGTGGCCGTAGAGGAAGCTCTCCAGTGGCCACACCACGAGGTGGACGGCGGCGGCGATCAGCGCGAAGACCTGGCTGACGGCGTTCATCCGGGGCTCCTGCGGGTGGGCGGGTGGACGGCGGGGAGGGCCCAGCCGGGTGGTTCGGGGACGGGGGTGCCGGTGGCGGGGACGGCGCCCACCGCGGTGGGTGGTCCGCCGGTGGCCCAGGGGCCGGCGGGCGGGGGAGCGGCGCCGGGGGCGGCGGTGGCGGCGGCGCGCAGCTCGGCGACGAACTGCAGGCAGCTCGCGAACCGCTCGTCGGGCGCCTTGGCGAGGGCGCGGGCGACCACCGCCTCCACGGCGGACGGAAGGTCGGGCCGGTGCTCGCGCAGAGCGGGCGGGGGCTCGTTGAGGTGGGCCCAGAGCAGGGCGAGGTCGCTCTCGCGGTGGAACGGGGGCGCGCCGGCGAGCATCTCGAAGACCACGCAGCCGAGGCCGTACTGGTCGCAGCGGCCGTCGAGCGGGCGGCCGGAGATCTGCTCGGGCGCGGCGTAGTCGAGGGTGCCGACGATCTGGCCGACGCCGGTCAGGCCGCTGAGCGACAGGGACTTCTTGGTGAGGCCGAAGTCGGAGAGGTAGAGGTGCTCGGGGTGCTCGCTGTCGGTGCCGGCGGCGACCAGGACGTTGCCGGGCTTGACGTCCCGGTGGACCAGGTCGTGGTCGTGCGCGGCGTCCAGCGCGGAGGCGATCTGCAGGGCGAGCCGGGCCGCCCGGTCGACCGGGAGGGCGCCGCTGCGGGTGATCAGCGTGCGCAGGTCGCCGCCCTCGACGTAGCGCATCGCGATGAACAGGATGCCGTCGGCCTCGCCCGCCTCGAAGACCGGGATGATGTGCGGGTGGTCGATCGCGGCGGCGACCTGTGACTCGTGGATGAAGCGCTGCCGGAACACCTCGTTGCGGGCCAGCTCGGGGGCGAGGAGCTTGACGGCGACGGTGCGGCCGAGCCGCAGGTCCTTGGCCCGGTAGACGACGGCCATGCCGCCGCGGCCGATCTCGGCCTCCAGGCGGTACCCGGCGACCCGGCGCCCGACCATTCCGGACGGCAGGCTGGGCGGCTCGGCGTCGAGGTCGTCTTCCGGCGGCTCGACGGCGTCCGGCGGCTCGACGGCGTCGGGGGGTTCGACAACGTCGGGCGGTTCGACGGCGTCGCCGGGTGGCCCGGCGGCCTTGGGTGCGCGCGGTCCGCCCGGCGCGGTGGGACGGTGCGGCGGCTGCTCGCCTGCGGCGTCGGCGGGCGGGATCACGGCTCCGCCACCCGGGTGGGCTCGTCGGCGCCCGAGGGCCGTTCGGCGGGCGGGCGCGGCCGGGCGCCGACGGCGTAGGTGTGCAGTTGCAGGCCGTCGCAGAAGCACCAGCGGTCGTGCACCGGGTCGAACACCCAGAGCCGCTCGCCGTCGACGACCAGGCCGACCCGCAGGCCGTGTGCCCGGTCCCGGAAAGTCTCCAGGTCGGCGCCGCCGGCCGCGAGGTCCTCCAGCAGCGAGCGGTAGCGGGCCAGCGCGCCCTCCGCCTCGGCGAGCGCGGGGCGCGGGTCGGCGGTGCGGGACGGCGGTCCGGTGGCCGTGGGCGGGATGCCGGGCAGGGAGATCAGCAGCCGGCCGTCCACCCAGGTCGTCCAGCCGTTGGCGCAGAGCACCTGCGCCCAGTCGCCGGCCCGGCCGATCAGCTGGAGCGGCAGCAGCGCGTCCAGCGGGGAGGCGGGCTGCTCCGGGTCCGGGGCGGCCCAGCTGGCCAGGCCGTCCGGCGGGGCGACATGGGTGGGGCGGAACGCGGGCTCCTCCATCGGCGCGGGCTCCTCCATCGGCCAGGTCACTTCTCACTTCCGCATGATCGACGGCTCCTGGCGGCGCAGCAGGGCCAGCACGGCGACCGCCAGCACCACCGCGAGCGCGAGCAGCACGGCCAGCGCGAACAGCCACCCGGCCCGCTCCTGCCGGAACAGCGGGTCGGCGGTGATGTCGGTCGGCAGGACGGTGTGCAGGTCGATGGTGCGGGCCATCGCGGACAGCCCCCAGCGGGAGGGCACCAGCCAGGCGAACTGCTCCAGGCCGGGTACCCCGTGCAGCTTCAGCATGGCGCCGCTGAACACGATCTGCACGACGGAGAGCAGCACCAGCAGGGGCATGGTGGCCTCCTCCTTGCGGACCAGCGCGGAGACCAGCAGGCCGAGCATCATCGCGGAGAAGGAGAGCATCGCCACCGCGATGATCAGCTCGGCCAGCGGTGGCAGCAGCACGCCGCCGTGCACCGTGACGCCGCCCGGCAGGGTGGGGGTGAGGTCGACGCCGGCCAGGCCGACCACGGTCAGCACGGCGGCCTGGGCGACCGTGATGGTGCCGAGCACCACCACCTTGGAGACCAGATAGGCCGAACGGGACAGCCCGACCACGCGTTCTCGCTGGTAGATCGGCCGTTCCTTGACGATCTCGCGCACCGCGTTGGCGGAGCCGGTGAGCAGGCCGCCGATGCAGAGCGTGAGCAGGATGTTGAGCGCGTTGTCCGTGGAGAGCCGGCTGCCCGCCATCGCCCGGCACATCACGCCGATCAGGAACGGCAGGGCGATCATCACGGTCAGGAAGAGCCTGTCGGCGGCGAGCACCGCCGTGTAGCGCCGGATCAGGGTGCCGAGCTGGGAGAACCAGCCCTGCGGCTGCTCCCGGCCGATCGCGTCGCCGGGCGCGGCGGGCGCCGGCACCGGCGCGGCGGGCGGCAGCGCCTCGGCGGCGACGTACCGCCCGTACTGCGGGGACTCCCGGAACCGGCGCTGCCAGGCCCGGTGGTCCTCGTTCTCGAAGGCCTCGAAGGCCTGCGGCCATTCGGTGAAGCCGAAGAACGGCAGAGCCTCGGCGGGCGGCCCGTAGTAGGCGGTGCGGCCGCCGGGGGCGAGGACGAGCAGCCGGTCGCAGACGTCCAGGCTGAGCACGCTGTGGGTGACCACGACGACGGTGCGACCGTCGTCGGCCAGCCCGCGCAGCATCTGCATCACCGAGCGCTCCATACCCGGGTCCAGGCCCGAGGTGGGTTCGTCGAGGAAGAGCAGCGAGGGCTTGGTGAGCAGTTCCAGGGCGACGCTGACGCGCTTGCGCTGGCCGCCGGAGAGGCTGGAGATGACCAGGTCGGCCCGGCCGTCCAGGCCGAGTTCGTGGATCACCTCGGCGACCCGGGCCTCCCGTTCCGCCTTGGCGGTGTCGCCGGGGAAGCGCAGTTCGGCGGCGTACGACAGGGCGCGGCGGACGGTCAGCTGGGTGTGCAGGATGTCGTCCTGCGGGACCAGGCCGATCCGGCGGCGCAGCTCGGCGTAGTCGCGGTAGAGGTCGCGCCCGTCGTAGAGCACGGTGCCGTCGTCGGCGGGGCGCAGTCCGGTGAGCGCGTTGAGCAGGGTGGACTTGCCGGCGCCGCTGGGGCCGGCGACGGCGAGCAGCGCCTTCTCGGCGAGCGGGAAGGACACGTCGTCGAGCAGCACCCGCCGGTCGGCGCCGACCCGCACCACCAGGCCTTGCACGTTGAGCGAGATCTCGCCGGTGTCGGTGTACTCGACGAGTTCGTCGCCGGAGAGGCAGAGCGCGGAGTGGCCGATGCCGACGATGTCGGCCGGGCCGACCGGTGCCCGCTGGACGGGCCCGCCGTTGAGGTAGGTGCCGTTGTGGCTGCCGAGGTCGACGATCTCGTGGCCGCCGTCCGGCAGGGTGCGCAGCTCGGCGTGGTGGCGGGAGACCACCAGGTCGTCGAGGACGAGGTCGTTGTCGGGCGCGCGGCCGATCCGCACCGTGCGGCCGGGCAGCCGCAGGACGGCGCTGGGGCGGCGGAAGGTGCCGGAGACGCGTGGGGCGACCAGCGAGGGGCGCTCGCCGACGGACGGGGCGGGCAGGCCGGCGAAGGTGGCGGACGGGCCGTCGGCGGGGTTGCCGAACCGCAGCCGGGTGCCGGGGCCGATGTCCTCGGAGCCGATCCGGCGGCCGTCGGCGAAGGTGCCGTTGGTGCTGCCGACGTCGTCCAGGTGCCAGTGGCCCTCGGTGGTGCGCAGCACGGCGTGGTGCCAGGAGACCCGGGGGTCGTCGAGGACGATCTCGCTGGTCGGGTCGCGGCCGACGTGGTACGACCGGCGCGGGTCGATCAGCTGCGAATCCGTGTCGGTGACGAGGACCAGGGGCGGCGCGACGGGCGCGCCGGGGCGCTCTCCCATGGTTCGGATTCTAGTCCGGCATCCGCCGTCCGGCTTCCCGTCAGGGGGCGGTCCGGGAGCGGCCGGGCGGCGTTCCGTACCGTCCGTCCGGTCCGATACCATGAAATTGGACTGGACCACTGGATGCCGCCGGGAGACTGCCCTATCGTTCGGAGGGATCTGCACGGTCGTCCGGGGCTCTCCGCACGACTCCCTCGACCGCCCCGGGATGAACAGATGAGTGTCTGGCCGCAGTTGCGCGACACCCGCACGGTCAGAGCCGGCGCCGCACCGGGCACGGTGGTCCGCTGCGGCCTCGCCGACACCATGCTCGCCGACCTCTCCGTCTCGGTGGCCCTCTTCTTCGAGCGCGCGCTGGACGAGGACCGCCTCGCCGCCGGACTGGCCCGGGCGTTGGAGCGCGTGCCGGTCTTCGCCGGACGACTGCGCACCGTTGACGGCGTGTTGGAGGCGGTCTGCGACGACTCCGGTGTGCCGATGGTGAGTTACCGCGTCGACGGAACGCTCGCCGAGTCCATGGGGCGGGTCACCGCGTCCGGCGCGCA
>NZ_BAAAKJ010000379.1:0-2150 GCF_039527695.1 Kitasatospora putterlickiae | reverse complement strand
CTGCTCACCGTCCGGGTGACCCGCACCGGCGACGGCGGCACCGTGCTCGGCTGCTCCTGGCACCACGCGATCGGAGACCTGCACAGCTTCGCGCTGCTGCTGCGCGCCTGGTCGGCGGCGGTCGAGGGGGAGGAGCTCCCGAAGGCCGAGCTCGTCGAGGACCAGGACGCGCTGCTGGACCGGGTGCTGCCCGCCGAGGACTGCGGCCGGCCCGGCTTCCGGGTGCCGGGACCGGAGGAGCGTGCCGCGCTGGACCGGGAGGTGGCGGCCGGACCGCGCGCCAACCGGATCGTCCAGCTGTACTTCGCCGACGCCGAGATAGCCCGGATGCGCGAGGAGTTCGGCGCGGCGGCCGGCCACTGGGTCTCCTCCGCCGACGCGGTCTGCGCCCATGTCACCCACACCCTCCGGGAGTTGGACGGTGACCGGGAGAACCGCTGGCTCACCGTCCCGGTCAACGCGCGCCGTCCGCTCGGACTGCCGGACAGCCTGGTCGGCAACCTGCTCGGCGACATCCACCTGCCGTACGCGCCCGAGGACGGCCCGGCCGCCCTCGCCGGGGCGTTGCGCACCGCCGTGCGGGGATACGTCGAGGAGCACCTCAACCTGCGCGCCAACCTGCGCTTCCTGGCCGAGCTCGGCCGCCCCGGGCTGGGGGCCTGCGTGCCGCTCGGCTTCGACCCCCGGCAGCGCCGGATCACCTTCTCCAACTGGAGCCGCTTCGGCCTCTACGACGCGACCTTCCAGGGGCAGCGGCCGGTGTTCTTCAGCCCGGCCGCCAACTACCCGATTCCATGGGTCTGCTGGACCGTCGAGGGCTTCGGCGGCACCGGGCTGCTCACCACGGCGGCGCTGCCGGCCCGGCTGGCGGCACGGTTGCGCGGGACGGAGGGGCGGGCCGCGCTGCACCGCTACCGGGACCCGTCGGACGAGCTGCCGGACCTGCTCGCGGCCGTGACCAGGGTGCTCTGAGACCGCTCCGGAACGACGGTGCTACTTCATGACCGCGCGCAGCGCGTGCCGCAACTGCTCCCGGTCCGGCTGCAGGGCCCGGTCGAGCGCGGGGGCGAACGGCAGCACCGCGCCGTCCGGCCGGGTGACCCGGCGCGGCGGGGCGACGAGCCGGAACTCCTCGGCGGCGGTGGCCAGCACCTCCGCGCCGATCCCGCAGCTGCGGTTGGAGTCGTCGATCACCACCAGCCGCCCGGTGCGCTCCAGCGAGGCGCCCAGCGCGGCCCAGTCGAACGGGTACAGCGTGCGCGGGTCGAGCACCTCGACCGAGATCTCCCCGGCGAGCTCCTCGGCCACCGCGAGCGCGTCGTGCACCAGGTGCCCGACGGCGACCAGGGTGACGTCGGTGCCCTCGCGGTGCACCCGGGCGGAGCCGAGCGGGACCGGCGCCAGCTCCCAGGTGACGGTCTCGCGCACCGCCAGCGCGGCGGCCGGGGCGAAGACCACCACCGGGTCGGGGTCCCGGATCGCCGAGCGGAGCAGCCCGTAGGCGTCGGTCGGCGTGGCCGGGACGACGGTCTTCATCCCGGCGTGCGCGAACAGGCTGTACGGGTGGTCGGAGTGCTGGCCCGCCCAGCCGTCCCGGGAGCCGGAGCCGGGCACCAGGCAGGTGAGCGGGACGCCCGCCTGTCCGCCGGTCATCAGGGAGAACTTGTGCGCCTGGTTGACGAGTTGCTCGAAGACCAGGAACAGCAGCGAGGGGATCTGGAACTCCAGCACCGGCCGCCGTCCGGCCAGGGCCGCACCGAGCGCCATCGCGGTGAACGCCTGCTCGGAGAGCGGGGTGTCGACGATCCGCTCCGGCCCGAACCGGTCCAGCAGCCCGAGGGTGGGTCCGGCCATTCCGGCGCCGATGTCCTCGCCGAACACGCAGACCGCCGGGTCGCCGTCCAACTCGTCGGCCAGCGCCCGGTTGAGCGCCTTGGTGTACGAGAGCCTCATGCCGCCACCCCGCTTCGCTCGGCAGGGGCATGCGCCCGTGCGCACCTTCCGATGGTTCGCCCGCTCATGTCACCGCCCCCGCCCGGGGCCGCAGCCCGGAGGCGTACAGGTGGTCGGCGGCGCCGGCCGGGTCCGGGTGCGGCGAGGCGAGCGCGAACTCCTCGGCCGCCGCGAGTTCGGCGGCCACCTCGGCGTCC
>NZ_BAAAKJ010000378.1:0-5184 GCF_039527695.1 Kitasatospora putterlickiae | reverse complement strand
TCTGGTTCACCGGCGGCGACAAGGAGAACGCGGCCGGCGCCGCCGGACCGCGCCAGGTCAACGTCGTCCACCTGCGCGACCTGCAGGGCAAGGTCTCCAGCGCGCTGCTGGTCAACGACGCCTCCGGGAAGAAGGGCACCGTCCTGCTGCTCCCGGACACCCTGCGGCTGCCCGGTCCCGGCGACCCGCCGGTCACCACGGTCGGCCAGGCCATGGACACCCTCGGCGCCTCCGGCACCCGCGACGGCCTGGCCACCGTGCTCGGCGCCCCGGTCGCCGGCACCTGGCGGCTCGACACGCCGTACCTGGAACTGCTGGTCGCCCAGCTCGGCGGCGTCCGGGTGGACACCAACGCCGAGGTCCACGAGGGCGGCAGGCCGGACGGCAAGGTGCTCGCCGCGGCGGGCAAGAACACCCTGCTCGGCGGGAAGGCCGCGGTCGCCTACGCCACCCTGCAGAACGACGGCGAGAACCGCGACGCCCAGCTCGCCCGGTTCGGCCAGGTGATGGACGCCGTGGTGCGCACCATGCCGGTCGAGTTCAAGGACGCCAAGGACGACGTGCACCGGATGAACGCGGTGCTCGACCCCTCGTTGCCCGAGGACGCCCTCGCCGGGGTGCTCGCGCAGCTGGCACAGCTCGCCAAGACCGGCCAGTTCGGCACCGCCGCGCTGACCGTCAAGCCGGACGGCTCGCTGGACGAGGCCACCGCCGGCAAGCAGGTCAAGGAGGTGCTGGGCGGCACCGTCAAGGCCGCGACCAGCGGCGACGCGCCGGCCAGGGTCTCCATCCAGGACGCCACCGGCAACGACCAGACGGCCGCCGCCGCCCAGGTCCAGGTGGTCAACGCGGGCCTCACCTTCGTCCCCGGCGGCGCCAAGGGCGCACCGCAGGCCACCAGTGAGATCCGCTACACCGACGACGCCCGGCAGGCCGCCGCGAAGTCGCTGGCGACCAGTCTCAGCCTGCCGGAGACGGCGGTGAAGAAGGTCACCGACGCGCAGAACGCCGACCTGGTGGTCGTCCTCGGCAAGGACTACACGCCGCCGAAGCCCCAGTAGCCCGTCCCCGGACGGGCCGGCGGCCCCGGAAATCGGTTCCGGGGCCGCCGGGACGGCGTGAGATCCTGGAAGGCGATCCCCGGCGCGCCGCGCACGGGGCGCCCCAAGCCGCCGAGCCGGAAGAACACCGTGACCGCCACTGAGCACAGCCAGGAACTCATCAACGTCGCCGCCCAGGCGGCGGCCGACAAGCTGGCCCACAACATCGTCGCGTTCGACGTCAGCGAGGTGCTGTCGATCACCGACGCCTTCCTGATCGCCTCCGCGAGCAACGACCGCCAGGTCCGCTCGATCGCCGAGGAGATCGAGGACCAGCTGCGCGAGAAGCTGGACATCAAGCCGGTGCGGCGGGAGGGCGAGCGCGAGGGCCGCTGGATCCTGCTCGACTACCTCGACATCGTCGTGCACGTCCAGCACTCCGAGGAGCGCTCCTTCTACTCGCTGGACCGCCTCTGGAAGGACTGCCCCGAGCTGCCGCTGCCGGAGGAGGCCCTCGCCTCCCGCAACCGCCCCGACGCCCACACCGACGCGGCCGGCAACGCCGTCGCCCCGGCCGAGCAGGCCCCGGCGGACGACTTCGGCGCCGAGGACTACAGCTGAGCCGGGGCGCGCGGGGTCCGCGCATCGTCTTCTGGCGGCACGGCCAGACCTCCTGGAACCTCGAATCCCGTTTCCAGGGCACCACCGACATCGAGCTGACCGGGCAGGGCGTGCTGCAGGCGCAGCGGGCCGCCCGGCTGCTCTCCGGCCTGCGTCCGGACCTGCTGATCTCCTCGGACCTCCAGCGGGCCCGGCGCACCGCCGAGGAGCTGGCCACGGTCACCGGCCTGGACGTCGAGCACCACGAGGGCCTGCGCGAGACCTACGCGGGCTCCTGGCAGGGGCTGACCAACGCGGAGATCCGCGAGCGCCACCCCGAGGAGTTCGCGGCCTGGACCAGGGGCGAGCCGGTCCGGCGCGGGGGCGGTGAGCTCGCGACCGAGGTCGCGGACCGCGCCGTGCCGGTGGTGCTGGACGCGGCCGGCAAACTGCCGGAGAACGGCACGCTGGTCGTGGTCAGCCACGGCGGCACCATCCGCACCATGCTCGGGCGGATGCTCGGCCTGGAGCCGGTGCTGTGGGAGTGCTTCGGCGGGCTGTCGAACTGCTGCTGGTCCGTGCTGGGCCGCGGCGCGCGGGGCTGGCGGCTGCTGGAGCACAACGCGGGCACCCTGCCGCAGCCGGTCATCGGCGACGACACCTGAGGTCCCCCGGACAGGGGTGCGGAGGGGGGCCTCGGGGGGCGGATTTCGCAGTTCCGGGCCTTTGCGGTTAGAGTCTTCCTCGTTCGCACGGAGGGAACGCGGCCCGGAAGGGAAGCGGGAGATCCGGTTGGCGAGGGGCTGTAGCTCAGTTGGTAGAGCGCTTGCATGGCATGCAAGAGGTCCGGGGTTCAATTCCCCGTAGCTCCACTCCGTACCCGGGGTCCTGGTGGATCACGTGTGTCGCGGGGCTGTAGCTCAGTTGGTAGAGCGCTTGCATGGCATGCAAGAGGTCCGGGGTTCAATTCCCCGTAGCTCCACAGACGAGGAAGGCCGTCACCCGGTGGGTGGCGGCCTTCCGGCGTTCCCGGAGTCGCCCGGGTTCCCGGCGCTCCCCGAGCGGCGCGCGGGCCGGGCTCAGCGGGTGGGCCCGGTGCGGGAGTGGCCGCACGGGGCGGTCCAGCCGCCCGGCGGCAGCGCCGCCAGCCGCTCCACCCGGGCGCGGTCCTCCGGCCCGTCCGGGGTGTAGACGGCGACGTACGCCTCCGGCACCCCGGGGATCGTCAGGTACGTCGCGTTCAGCCGCATCACGCCCACCACGGGGTGCCGGAACACCTTCAGCGAGGTCGCCCGCGAGGACACCTCCTGGCGGGCCCACAGCCTCCGGAACTCCGCGCTCGCGTCCTGCAGCGACCGCACGTACTCCTCCCAGGCCGGCTCGCCGACGTGCCGGCCGTACGCGCCGCGCAGCACCGCGACCATCTGCGGCAGCTGCTCGTCCCGGTTCAGGAAGGGGTTGCAGCAGTCCGGGCTGGTCACCGTGCACCAGAGGCTGTTGAAGCGGCCGTCGGTCGTCCGCGTCCGGCTGGCGGCGAACAGCGCCGCGTAGCTGGAGTTCCAGGCCAGCACGTCGTACCGGCTGTTGGAGACGGCGGCCGGCAGCGGCACCAGCGCGTCCAGGATCAGCTGGGCCGACGGGTCCAGCACCGGGTCGGGGTCCGCCGGGCGCCGCTCCGCCACCCCGGCCAGCCGGAACAGGTGCTCGCGCTCGGCGGCGTCCAGCAGCAGCACCCGGGCCACCGCCGTGAGCACCTGCGCGCTGGCGTTGATCCGCCGCCCCTGTTCGAGCCACGTGTACCAGGTGACCCCGACCCCGGCGAGCTGGGCCACCTCCTCGCGGCGCAGGCCCGGCGTGCGGCGGCGCAGGCCGGGCGGCAGGCCGACGTCCCCGGGGGAGACCCGGGCACGGCGGGCGCGCAGGTACTCGGCCAGCTCGGTGCGGCGGCGGTCGCGCCGGCCGGCGGGGGCCTGGCCGACCGAAGTCCTGTCCGCGGGGGCGGGCTTGACGGTGCCGGGGGTGTCCACGACGGTCATACCCGCCATCGTGCCGCAGCCCGGCGGGGCGTGACAGGTGCTGCCAGTACCAGGATCGGCAGGCTCTAACCACTGGTACCGGGCCGTCGCGAGGCTCGACGCATGACCGATCTCCAGACCCGGCGCCGTCCGGCCGGGACCGACTCGCCGACCGGCGGGGCCGCCGCCAGGGCCGGGACGGCGTCCGTCGCCCGGCCCGGCCCGCTCCTCGCGCTCGTCCTCAGCGGCCAGTTCATGGCCGTGCTCGACGCCGCCATCGTCAACGTCGCGGTGCCGACCATCCGCACCGACCTGCACGCCTCCGGTGCCGCCCTCCAGTTCGTGGTGGCCGGCTACGCCATCGCCTACGCCGTCCTGCTCATCACCGGCGCCAGGCTCGGCGCCCGCTACGGCTACAGCCGGATGTTCCAGAGCGGCCTGGCCGCCTTCACCGCCGCCTCACTGGCCTGCGGGCTCGCCCCCACCACCGGCTGGCTGATCGCCTTCCGGCTGCTCCAGGGCGCCGGGGCGGCCCTGATGGTCCCCCAGGTGATGAGCCTCGTCCAGCGGACCTTCACCGGCCAGGCCAGGATCCGCGCCCTGGGCCTCTACTCGGCCGTCCTCGCCGGCGGCATCGCGGCCGGGCAGGTGCTCGGCGGGGTGCTGGTCAACGCCGACCTGTTCGGCGCCGGCTGGCGTCCGGTCTTCCTGGTCAACCTGCCGATCGGCGTGGTGCTGCTGGCGGCCGGCTCCCGGCTGCTGCCGAGGCTGCCCGGCGACCGCGACCGCGGATTCGACCTGCCCGGCCTGCTGGTGCTCGCCGCCGCGCTCGGGCTGCTCGTCGTCCCGCTGGTGCTCGGCCACGAGCTCGGCTGGCCCGGCTGGGGCTGGGCGATGCTCGGCGCGAGCGCCCTGCTGTTCGCCCTGTTCGCGATCGTCGAGTGGCGGATCGCCCGGCGTGGCGGACAGCCGCTGATCAGCGGGCGGGTGCTCGGCGCGGCCGGGCTGCTGCCCGCCGTCGGCGCGGTGTTCATGATCATGCTGGCGTTCGCCGGTTTCATGTTCTCCTTCGCCCTGCACCAGCAGTCCGGACTCGGGTCCAGCGCCCTGCGCGCCGGGCTCTGCTCGGCCCCGATCGCCGTCGGCTTCGGTGTCGCCGGCCTGCACTGGCAGCGGCTGCCCCGGCGCCTGCACGGCGTCCTGCCCTGGCTGGGAACCGGCCTGCTCGCCGTCGGCTACCTGGCGCTCGGCCTCCTGCTGCGCGACGGGGCCGCGATCGGGGTGGGGCCGCTGCTGCTCTCCGCCGCCCTCGGGGCGCTGGCTGGCTGCGCCTACGCGCCGCTGTTCGGCCGGGCGCTCGCCCGGGTCGATCCCGCCGACGCGGCGGACGCCAGCGGGTTCGTGGCCAGCGCGGTGCAGCTCGGCCAGGTGGTCGGCATCGCGCTGATCGGCTCGGTGTTCCTCGGCGCGGCCGACCGGTCGGCGTCGGCCGGGGACTCCGGGCGCGCGCTGCTGCTCGCCATGGCGGC